>NZ_NIQC01000015.1 GCF_002216005.1 Natranaerobius trueperi | reverse complement strand
TATCGCTAAACACGTCTTTTAACTTATCTTGTACATCTTCAATGCTACTACAATTCTTAGCTAATTCTTTTGCTAATGTGTCTTGCTTATTTCGCATAAATGGTAACCTCCTTTAAATTGGTAGGATTAACCATTTACACAAAATTATGTGCATTCCCAAGGTATTATATTATGGGCCTACTAAATTAATTGTTAGACAATCACATACCGTTCGGTACTTGGCGGTTCTATGGTTTGAGTGCAATGCCTCGTATCTTTTGGATATGTCATCATATCCAATTGGATCAGAAACTGCTCCCTGTAACCTTCTCTATTAGTAGTGCGATAATGTGATATATGTTCATGTGGACAAATATAACAATCATATTTGTTTCGGGGTAGAAGCTTTTTTCCGGTTTTCTCTCGATCTATGTTTACTTCTTCATCTAATTTTTTCTTGATATGCTTTAATTACGATAAAATCTTTGCTCAAAAACGTTTGTGTTTCTAAACCTACGTTCATAGTTCTTTCGAAGTGTTGAATAGTGGGGTACCGGGTCATATAACCTAAGCCTAAAACCAACGGTACGCTACATTGTTTTCAATCTCTTTTATGTCTGTCTCATAGATCTTATCCCAAACAGATATTGAGTTAACACCATTTTTATTAAAACCACTGGATCTATGCTTGTACGACCTATGTCTTTCAAATAATAATCTACAACTAAATCATAGATGAAATCAAAATCAATAGTTTCATATATTTTTCTAACCAAGTGATCCTTAGGCACCAACTCGTCCAGCATTACTATTTCTGCTGCTTTACGTTTTTCTCTTTCTTGCTTGTTTAACACCTTTATCACCTAGGATTATTTTTCCGAAATTATTATTCTACAAAAAAGAAGCTTGTCGACCTGCCTATTTAATAGACTTTGTCGACAAGCTGAAGCGAGATAAAAACCTCGCTTTTAAATTCGATACTTCCTTTATATTTCTAAACTAAAACTCTGCTTTTTTCTAATTTTTGTCCAGAATCAAGTAATTCACCTTGGCATTTAGGACACTCTTCACCTTCTGAGATTGACACACTCAACCCCTGAAACCCACAACTCAAACAGAGAAACTCAATAAAGTTCTCAGTCCGATTCAAGTAAACGCCTCCCATTTAATAGTTTGTAAATCACTATAAGTGAAGAAATTTAGAGGTAACTCTTTGACGTAATTTTCTGACTTTTTATGTTATATATTTATATTGCATATTGTTCAATCATTTACTATATTTTGCAATTAATTCTGTCAACTCTTTAATTGATTTCTCTCTATCTTCTTCATTTTGTGGTAATTCTAAGCATTTGCGTAAATGTTGTTCTAGTACAATTTTTCCAACATTATTTACTGCCGATCGAACAGCTGAAACCTGCATCAATATATCTGAACAATATTTTTCTTCTTCCACCATTTTTTGCAAACCTTTTATTTGTCCTTCAATTCGTCGTAGCCGATTGATTAATGCAGTTTTTTCTTCCATTCTTAAGTTACCTCCTATACTATTAACATCATTTACTAAGTTTACTTGTGTAAAAAAAAGTCCCCGCTGTGCCGTGTACTACCATGTTTTGAACCTGATTCACTTCAGGTGGGTGCCCTCCTACATGCTTTACATGTCCTTCGTGAGGCATATGTGCCACATGTAGAGTCCAGGCTCCCTTTGTTGTTGCTGTTGGGTCAAAACATAGCTGTTATCACGTACACAGTAGGGACGCTAATCTCTATTTTTTTACTTTGTTCAAGTATTATACTAACATATCTTTATCTAAAAATCAATCACACATCCTTACTCTGAGCTAGTTTTTGAGGTTTTTATGTGTAGCTCATCTAATTGATTTTTATCAACTGTGCTAGGAGCATTAGTCATCAAACAACTTGCGTTAGCAGTTTTTGGAAAAGCAATTACATCTCTTATACTTGAACAGCCAGCAAAAAGCATGACAAGCCTATCAAGACCAAATGCAATTCCTCCATGTGGAGGAGCCCCATATTCAAAAGCATCTAAAAGAAATCCAAATTTTTGTTTTGCTTCTTCTAGCGAGATACCTAGCAGATCAAACATTTTCTCTTGTGTCTCGCGATTGTATATCCTCATACTTCCCCCACCGATTTCAACTCCATTTAAAACTAAATCATATGCTTTTGCACGTATTTTCCCTGGTTCATCTTCGTATTTTTCTAAATCATCTGCATAAGGTGCAGTAAAAGGATGGTGTAAAGCTTTATATCTACCATCATCTTTATCAAATTCAACTAGAGGGAAATCTGTTACCCAAGCTAAATTAAATTCATTTTCAGGAATTAAGTCTAATTGTCTAGCTAAGTGTAGCCTTAAACTTGACAGAGAGTCTGCTACTACATCTTTTTCGTCTGCTACAAATAACAAAGCATCACCAGTCTTAGCTTCCATTACATTAATTATTTGATTCATTTCTTCATCTGAGAAAAATTTAGCTATCGGACTTTTAACTTCATTTTCTTCTATAATCATCCAAGCTAACCCTTTAGCACCAAAATTTTTAACAAAATCAGTTAATTCGTCTAATTCTTTTCTACTAAAGTTTTTCCCTTTTGGAACTGTAATCCCTTTTACTTGTCCATTTTTTTGAACAGCTTCTCTAAACACTTTGAATTCAGATTCTTTTACAATTGAAGAAATATCGGTTAATTCCATTCCAAATCTCATATCAGGACTATCAGTACCAAATCTATCAATAGCATCCTGATAAGTAATTTTCGTAAAAGGATTTTTTAAGTCAATTCCTAAAATATCTTTAAATAATTTTGAAACCATCTGCTCCATTAGTTCCATAAATTCATCTTGTTCGAGAAAAGAAACTTCGATATCTACCTGACTAAATTCAGGCTGCCTATCTGCTCTTAAGTCTTCGTCTCTAAAGCATCTAGCTATCTGAAAGTATTTTTCAACACCTGAAGCCATCAATAATTGCTTAAATAATTGTGGTGATTGTGGTAAAGCATAAAAAGATCTTGGGTGTAATCTACTTGGAACAAGAAAGTCCCTTGCTCCTTCAGGAGTACTTTTAGTCAACATCGGAGTTTCAACTTCAATAAAATCATTTTCATCTAAAAAGTCTCTAATTAGTTTAGTGACCTTATGTCTCAATCTTAAATTATCTTGCATTGGTTGTCTTCGAAGATCCAAATATCTATGCTTTAATCGAATATTTTCGTCTACATCGACATCCTTGTTAATGAAAAATGGTGGTGTTTTTGAAGTATTAAGAACTTTAATGTCTTCACAATCAATTTCAATTTCACCTGTAGGTAAATCACTATTAATGTTTTCTTCTGAACGTTTTTTGACAACTCCTGTGATCTCTAAAACAAATTCAGAACGAACTGAATCAGCAACTTTTAGAGCTTCAGGATTACTTTCAAAATCACATACTACTTGAACTAATCCACTCTTGTCTCTTAAGTCAATAAATATTAGCTTACCATGATCTCTCCTATTGTCAGCCCATCCTTTTAAAGTTACTTTTCTTCCAATATAATCACTAGTTATCTGACCGCATTGATGCGTTCTTCTCATATATAACCCTCCAGTCTTAATTAATTTATAATTTCTGTAAGTCGTTCGATAAGGTCATCTAAAGGAATTGACTGTTGAGTACCACTTTCCATGTCCTTTAATTGACAAATTCCTTCTTGTAATTCTTCATCACCTAAAATCAATGAGTATCGAACCCCTAGTTTATTAGCACGTTTCATTTGTGCTCTTAAACTACGTCCATCATAATCCATGATAGCGCTGAACCCTTCATCCCGTAATTTATGTAATAAATTAAAGGATTTATAATGAGTAGTTTCTTTTGAAGCAGTAACTATAAAAATATCATAAGTATCTGCTTTAGGAAGATCAACATTCTGTTTATCAAGTGCTAATAAAATCCTTTCAAGACCTACTGCAAAACCTACACCTGGGGTCGCTGGTCCACCACATTCTTCTACTAAATAATCATATCTTCCCCCTCCTCCTAAAGCATTTTGTGCCCCAATTGAAGAAGAAACAACTTCAAAAGCTGTCTTAGTATAATAATCTAATCCTCTAACAAGATGTCTATTAATTCGATAGTCAATATCTAATCCAGATAATAACTTTTTTACATTCTCAAAGTGATTATCACATTCACTACATAAATTATCTGTGATAAATGGTACATCCTCATCTACTGCATCTTGACAACCTTTTTGTTTACAATCAAGTACTCTCATTGGATTAGTTCTAAATCTATTATTACAGTCTTCGCATAACATCTCAATTTTTGATTCAAAGTATTTCACTAATGTGTTAATGTATTCTTCTCGACATTTTTTACATCCCACACTATTTATTTCTAGTTCTAACCCATCGAGACCAAGGGCTGTAAAATAATCAAGTGCTAACTTCATAACTTCAACGTCAGCTTCCGGTGCCTCACTTCCAAAAAGTTCTACCCCAAATTGATGAAACTGTCTGTACCTTCCTGCTTGTGGGCGATCATATCGAAACATGGGTCCGGTATAATAAAACTTCGTAGGTTGTGGTTGATTAAATAACTTATATTCAACATACATCCTCACAGTTGGTGCAGTGCCTTCTGGTCTTAAAGTTATACTTCTACTTCCTCGATCGGTAAAAGTGTACATTTCTTTACTGACTATATCAGAGGTTTCCCCTACACTTCTTTGAAAAAGTTCAGTGTGCTCAAAAATCGGAAATCTAATTTGTTGAAAACCAAATCTTTCTGCAACTTTTTGTGCAGTTTTTTCTAAGAAATTCCATTTTAAGTTCTCTTCAGGTAAAATATCTTTTGTTCCTCTTGGTGCTTTTGTTAGCATTTACTGTTACCTCCCTTCAAAATCAATTACTATGTACAATAAAAAAACTTCCATCTCCGACAAAAAGTCGGGGACGGAAGTTATCCGCGGTACCACCCCTGTTAGTCACTATGAAAAGTGACTCACTCTATGTCAATAACCCTGACAGGGGACCTAGTCTACTAATAAGTTCGACTAGTCAGCTCAAAGGTGTTTTTCAGTCAGAACTTCTAGAGCCTTTCCAGCCGAAGAGACTCCTCTCTGTAAGAAGTTACCTAACTTACTGTCCTTGTCTTCGCTTTTATTCGTTAGTTAATATACTTTTTTAAATTTTACTATATTACAATCATTTTGTCAAAAAATTTTACTACGCAAGCTTAACTCTATAATTATACAAAAAAAGGATTGTCTGATTTTTCTTCACCAATAGTTGTACGATTACCGTGTCCAGGGAAAACCTCTACATCTTCATCTAGGGTAAATAGTTTTTCTTTTACAGATTTAGTGAGCTGTTTCATATCACCACCGGGAAGATCACAACGTCCAATACCTCTTTGAAATAACGTATCCCCGGAAAATAATTTATCTTCAATTAAGAGACAAATTCCTCCTGGTGTATGTCCTGGAGTAGCAATAATATTTACTTCCATACCTTTGACTTGTAAGGTTTGCCCATCAACTAGTTTTGTATCAGCGTCTGGAGATATATATTCTACTCCTGTAAAACTTGATAAGTTGAGGTCAGGATTAAGTAATTTATCCGCATCATCTTCATGTATAGCTAATTTAGCACTTAGTTTTTCTTTAATATCATTTCCACCTATATGATCGGCATGTCCATGAGTATTAATGATCAATTTTGGTGTTACATTTAATTCTTTAACCTTAGTCAGAATTTCATCTTTATCATCACCAGGATCTATAATTATACCCTCTTTACTTTCTTCATCAAAAACAATATAACAATTTGCTTGTAACGCTCCCACTACTATTCGCTCAATACGCAAAATATTAACCTCCTTTACTGATTTAGAATGTTTTTTTGCTGTCAATAAGCATTGTTACAGGACCATCATTGACTAGTCCTACCTTCATATGTTGTTGAAAACTCCCTGTTTGCACTTTCAAACCATGATTTTCTTCAATTTTTTTTGTAAATAATTTATATAATTCATCAGCTTTTGCTGGTGGTGCCGCCTTCATAAAGTTAGGTCTACGACCTTTTCTACAGTCACCAAGTAAAGTAAATTGGCTAACAACTAAAATTTCACCATTAACATCTTTTACAGATAAATTTAACTTATCTTGATCATCCTCGAAAATTCTAAGGTTCACAATCTTGTCAACCATGTAATCAACATCTTTTTCGTTATCTTCTTCTTCAACTCCTAGCAAAACATTAAGTCCACTATTAATTTCACCAACATTATGATTGTCAACATTTACATAGGATTCACTAACTCGCTGTATTACTGCTCGCATAATATCCCCCTTTTTTCATTGAAATCATGGATTTTGTCTTTGAACTTTAAACACATCCTTAACTTGGTGCAATCGGTCGATGACAAACTGCAAATGAGAATGATTTCGAATTAGAACAGTTAAGTTGATAACAGATACATGGTTATTATCAGTACGAGCGTTTATAGCTGCCACTGATATTTTAGACTCTCCTAAAATTTTCATTATTTCTTGAACCATTCCTTGTCGATCTAATGCATACACAAAAATACTAACTTGAAAATTATTGTTTGTTGCGTCATCCCAATAGACCGGAACTGTACTTTCTTTATTTTTTAACCTATGTTTAGCATTTTGACAATCAGATCGATGAATAGTAATCCCTCTTGAGCGTGTTATAAAACCAATGATATTTTCCCCTGGCAATGGATGACAACATTTTGCAAAGCGAGTTGATATATTCTCTAATCCTTCAACTTTTACACTATCTTTAGTCTTTTTCCGAGGTTTTTCTTCATCAATATATCTAGAAAGATTTTCGTCCTCTGATATAGTAGTATTAATTTCGGAACGTTTTAGATTTTCCTTGAAAAATTCTTGAAATTTGCCAAGTACCTGATTAACTGTAATACCACCATAACCTACTGCAGCAAGTAAATCTTCATAACTTTTCATATTAAATCTTTCAATCACTTTTTGCTGATAGGAGCTTTCCTTTAAAATTTTTAATGGAAAAATTTTAAGTTTTTTAACTTCTTTTTCAATCATTTCTCTTCCACGTTGAATATTTTCTTCTCTTTTCTGTCTCTTAAACCATTGCCTAACTTTATTTTTAGCTTGAGATGTTTTTACTATATTGAGCCAGTCTCTACTTGGAGTAGCTTGTTTAGAAGTTAAAATTTCTACTACATCCCCCGTATCTAACTGATAATCTAGTGACACCATCCGACCACTAATTTTTGCTCCTATGCAAGTGTTACCAATATCGGTGTGAATCCTATAAGCAAAGTCTAGTGGTGTAGAACCTGATGGTAGATCTATTACATCACCTTTAGGAGTGAAGACAAAAACTTCATCAGAAAATAAATCTACCTTTAGATGTTCCATAAACTCTTTTGCATCACTAGTATCTTGTTGCCACTCTAGTAATTGTCTAAACCAAGAGACTTTTTGTGCGAACTTTCCATCTTTATTGTTACCCTCTTTATATCTCCAGTGTGCTGCAATACCATATTCAGCAGTCCTATGCATATCCCAAGTCCTAATTTGAATTTCAACCAAATTACCTTGAGGACATAAAACAGTAGTATGAAGTGATTGATACATATTAGGCTTAGGAACGGCAATATAATCTTTAAATCTTCCTGGGACAGGCTTCCACAATGTATGAACAGTACCTAAAACAGCATAACATTCTTTTACATTATTAACTATAACTCTTAAAGCTATCAAATCGTAGATCTCATTAAGGTCTTTACTAGTTTTTTGCATTTTAGAATAAATACTATATAGATGTTTTGGTCGACCTTGAATTTCACCTTCGATCCCCATTTCATCTAATTTTTTTTGTAGATCTACCTGAATTTTCTTTATATATTCTTCTCGTTCTTTTCTCTTCTGAACTATTTTTTCAGCTAAAAAATAATACTGTTCTGGTTCTAAGTATCTGAAAGCGAGGTCTTCTAATTCCCACTTAATTTTATATATTCCAAGGCGATTTGCTAATGGTGCATATATTTCCATAGTTTCTTTAGCAGTGGCTTTCTGTTTTCTCTCAGGTAAATACTGTAATGTTCTCATATTGTGAGTTCTATCTGCTAATTTTATTAATATAACTCTAATATCACTCGCCATAGCAAAAAACATTTTACGAAGATTTTCAGCTTGGTGTTCTTCTTTACTCTTAAAATTGAACTTACTAAGCTTAGTAACCCCATCAACTAATAAAGCGATTTCATCTCCAAATTTCTCTTCTAGATCCTCTTTCGTTACAGAGGTATCTTCTATTACATCATGGAGTATACCTGCACTTATGCTATCTATATCTAATTCAAGTTCTGCTAAAACAAGAGCTACTTCTATTGGATGTATAATATAGTCTTCTCCAGAACTACGTTTTTGTTCCCCATGTTGTTTCTTAGCATATTCATACGCTCTATCCAGAAGATCAAAGTTAGAATCATCAAATTGATAAGATTTTATTTTTTCTTTAAGAGTAAAAAACAGTTGGTCTGGATTCAACAATTTATCCATCTCCCTACCTAAACTTTAATTTAATTTTTTTCAATTGAATGAGCACATACTTCTAAAAGTGCTTTGTTTTCATATAGTAGCATATATATTGCAGAATTACTTCCACTTAAAAAGCATTGTTCCCACTTGCGTATATTTTTTATAAGCTGTTGTTCACTTAAAAACTTGTTGGAATTTGAGAAATCAACCCTATTTTCAGTTTCTTTTATTTTCACCTTATTATCCTCTAAGTATATCAAACCCAATTCTTTAAAAATTTCAATAACTGATTCAACCCATCGTTTTGTAACTCCAGAATTTTGTTCATATAACCATTTCTTAAAATTTCCCTTTGTTACAGTCTGAAATTTGAACTCATTTTGCATTTTTTCATACACTTTTTGTAACTCTTGTCCATATGGTATCGTAACTCTCCATAGCTTACTGTTATAATCAACATCAAAATGGTTATACAAAAGACACACAGATTTTGGTTTAATAGTTTCAATCCATTTTCTAACGATAGATGGATCATAGGGTAAATCATACAAAATCAAAAGAACATTTTCTTCACTTAACTCAAAAGGGACATCTGTTGCTCTAACAACATAACAATCGACAAATTTAGAAGATAAAAATTCTTTTTGTTGACGAGTGTTAGTCAAAATAACTGGTATATAATTTCTTTTAATTAATAAATTAAGACTTGAATATTTATCACTTTTATTTCGAAAGTCTATCAATTTATTAGAAGTTTCGTCACATTGTAAATCACATATCTGTAAACTAAGTTTTCCCCATTTAGAGTTCCAAGTAGATATTTTAGGAATAAAAGCTGCCTTAGAAGGTGTGTTCTCTTCTAGATTGTGGGTTAACTTTTCATTACCACGAAACCAAATCCCATCTAATAAACTTCCACTTCCCTTAAATTTAACCTGAAGGTGTTCATTATTTTTACCAACAATTTTAGTAGAAGCAACTATTATAGAGTTACATCCTAATATCGGTTGAGGATTTCCTATACCGAAAGGTTCTAATTGTTGTATTTCTTCTGCTAATTCCCGAGATAAAATTTCCTCAGGTACCATCATTTCTATATCAACAGTAGGAATTAAGTCATTTTCTGTCAACCATTTATCTGCAAGTTGGTTTATCCTTTGTTCAAATTCCTCAATATTTTCTACTTTTATCGATAAGCCCGCTGCAAGTTCGTGTCCACCGTACTTTTCAATAATATCACTACATTCTTGCAACGCTTCTGCAATATGAAATCCCTCAATACTTCTACAAGATCCTTTAGCTACTCCGTTATTATCCAAAGTTAAAACAATAACTGGACGATGATATTTTTCAAGTAATCGTGAGGCTACTATACCAATTACTCCTTCATGCCAGTCTTTTCCGTAAAGAACTAAAACTTTTGATTTCGATGTCTTATTATTATCTACTATTATTTCATTAGCTTCTTTAGTTATTTCCTGTTCAACAGTTCGTCGCTCTCTATTTTCTGTATCGAGTTTCTCAGCTAAAGTTTGTGCTTCATCATAATCATCTGTAACCAATAATCTAACTGCATCACTTGCAGAGGCTAGTCTACCAGCAGCATTAATTCTAGGTCCTAATAAAAAACCAACCTGGCCTGTGGTCAGTTTTTGTTCTAGTAAATTTAATTTTTCAAGCATAGATTTAAATCCAACTCTATTAGAACCAATTTTACTTAACCCATGACTAACTAAAATTCTATTTTCATGTTTTAACGGTACTAGATCTGCTATAGTACCAACTGCTACTAAATCTAAATAATTTTCGCATAACTGTTTAATAGTCATTGCTTTAGAACTATCTGCTAGAGCCAAAACCAGCTTAAAAGCAACACCTACTCCAGCTAATGAAGAAAATGGATAACAAGAGTTAACTCTTTTAGGGTTTAAGATAGCATCTGCACTTGGTAGTTCATTTAATTGCTCATGGTGGTCGGTTATAACTACATTTATGCCTTTTTCTTTTAACCATGAAACTTCTTTACAAGAACTAATACCACAGTCAACTGTTATAATTAAAGAAGTATCTGGGTATAATTTCAGTGCTTTTGTGATTCCTGATTCACTTAATCCATATCCATCTGCAAACCGATCTGGAATAAAATAATTAATTCGATCATTAAATTTTGTTAGATAATCGTATAAAAGAGCTGTTGATGTAACCCCGTCAGCATCATAGTCACCAAAAATCAAAATAGATTTTTTATCGTCTAAAGCTTGCTGAATTAAATCAACACCTATCTGTATATCATCTAACAACCAGGGTGATTCAAGTTCATCTAGTGAAGGGGATAAAAAAGAGTTGATTTCCTCTTTTTTTGTTAGTCCCCTATTCACTAGTAATTGAGCTAATACAGGTGACACACTACATTCTAGAGCCAAATCTTGTATCAGATCAGTATATTCAACTCTCATATTCCAAGAAGTTAATTTATTTGCTACCATATTAAAATCCCTCACTAATCAGAAACTCTCTTTATCTAGCTAGTACTTTTTTTCCTATTTCCGTACTGGGACCCCATCTTTTCTGATAAAGTTGACCATACATTTGAAGCTATAAAAACAGATGAATAAGTTCCACTAATAACACCAATTAATAAAGCCAAAATAAACGGACGTAACGTCACTCCACCAAAAATTAATAAACTTAGTAGAACTAATGTAGTGGTTCCTGATGTATTTAAAGACCGTGTTAAAGTTTTACTAATACTTGTAGTTATCACATCATTTAAAGGTAATTTCTTTTCTAATTGTAAGGTTTCTCTAATTCTATCAAAAATAACTATTGTATCATTGATTGAATAACCTATAATTGTTAATACAGCCGCAATAAAGGGACTATTAATTTCAATTTGGAATAAGGAGAATATCGTTAATACTATAAAAGCATCATGTAAAATAGCAACAATAGCAGATATAGCAAAACTAAATTCAAATCGATAACTAATATAAGCTATCATTCCAATTGATGCTATTAATAAAGACCAAATAGCTTGTGATCTCAATTCATCGCCAATAGTAGCCCCTACGTTAGCTGATCTCAACACATCCTCATCTTCAATTTGTGGCCAGTTTCCACGTAAACCTTCTATAATTTCATTTCGTTCTTGTTCTTGTAGCGAAGTAGTTCTTATAATGACCTCAGAAGTTTCTCCTTGAGAATCAGTTGCTTGCTGAATCACACTGTCCTCTAAACCAAAATCCTCTAAAACATCACGTACTTCTTCTACCTCATATTCTTCACCTAAAGAAACATGAAGAATAGTGCCCCCAGTAAAGTCAATCCCCAAATTCAAACCATTTAATATCAAAGAACCAAAACCAATTATAACAATGACTAAAGATACCAAAAACCACATTTTTCTCTTGGTTATAATCTCCATATGACTAACTCCTTTGCACGCCAAAATATTTTACGTTTTTAACTAATCCAGTAGCTACTAAAAGTTTCAACACTAAACGAGTAAATAAAACTGCAGTTATCATACTTGCTATAATTCCTGTAGATAAAGTTACTGCAAAACCTTGGATTGGTCCTGTTCCAAAATAAAACAATACTGCAGCAGCAATTAAAGTTGTCACATTTGAGTCAAGGATGGTTTTTATACCACGCTTAAAACCCGATTCTACTGAAACCCTTAGCGTTTTACCATTATTTATTTCTTCTTTAATTCTTTCAAATATAATTATATTCGCATCTACCGCCATCCCGACTGATAAGATCAGTCCGGCAATACCTGGTAAAGTAAATGTAGCACCTAAGTGAACTAAAAATCCAAAGACTAATGTAATATATACTATTAGCGCAATATTTGACATAAGGCCTGGTAAACGATACATAATTATCATAAAGACTAATACTAATGAAAAACCAATAATCCCAGCTGTTAAACTCTGTTCTCGTAGATCTTCTCCTAAACTTGGTCCTATTGTTCTTGTTTCTAGTTCGATTAACGAAACTGGTAAAGCTCCTGATCTAAGCATTAGTGCTACATCGTTCGCCTCTTCAACAGATGCCATACCATCAATCATTGCTTCTCCCTTACGAATAACATTACGAACATTGGGAGCTGATACTACTTCTCCATCTAATACTATTACAATAGGCTCCCCTACATTTTGTTCTGTTGCTTGTTGAAACAAGCGTGCCCCTTCAGATGTAAAATCGATACTTACATAGGGTTGTCCTTGAGGACCATAGCCTACTCCTGCATCCTCAAGATGATCCCCCGTTACTAAAGGACTATAACCTAATTCATCTAAATTTTCTATGGTTTCATCTTCGTCAAGATCTAAATCATAATAAATTTCAGGGCCATAGAATTCCAGTCTTGCTGTTCTTCCGATCACTTCCATTGCTCTATCACGGTCAATATCTTCACCCGCTAATTCCACACGTATTCTGTCTTGGCCTTCTCGCTGAACAACTGGTTCAGACACTCCTAACTCATCAACTCTAGATCTAATGATTGTTAAAGCGCGATCTATAGCATCATCAGTGTCGTCTCCTTCAACATCATCTGCTTCTAATAGAACATATACTCCTCCAGCCAAATCTAAGCCTAAATTAATATTATTAGTGGCATATGAGTAAACTGCAAAACTTGCAACTGAAACAATTAATAAAACCATCATTAACATCGTTATTTTTTTCCATCTTATCATATCACTAACTCTCCTTGTTTAGAGCATTGTACAGGCATTATACCTATTTATTTATATAAGTGTCAATTCATACTTTTTTGCTCATAAGATTTTGTTATAGATGCAACAGTTTTTAAAAGGACATCAGGTATCGTTAAATCATCAGTAGGAAGATATAAGTTACAATTTTGAATGGCATCACTTAATCTTTTACGTTGCACCCGTAATCGTTCTTCACCCCAAGAAATATTTCTTCTTTTTTTAGCTGTTTTTAAAGTACAAATAAGGACAACTAAAAAATCAGGATTTTTTCTTTTCCAAAGAGTTTTAGATACAGAATGCTCCTGAGGAATGTTTACTGCCTGATAACCCATAGCTAAAAGTCCATCAACTAAAGTAGTTTTTCCAGAGGCACAATTTCCACAAACCCCTATTAACTCTGATTTAAAATTCAAGTTTATATATTCCTCCTATAAATTATTTAGTAAGAATAACTTACACGAACACTTCTAGGTTTATGTTTACTTTCATCAGAAAAAATCCCAAGCACAAGTACCGACATATCGTCCTGCGGTCTATTTTTATCTTTAGATAACCCTAAATTTAAGATTTCTCGACTGATATCAGTAATATATTGATGCGTTGATGCTACATTTGCGATTTCCTCAAGAGTAATTTGATTATTAAATTTTCGCCCAGAATGATATATCCCATCAGTAAAAGCTATTACTATAGTTCCAGGTTGAATTGGTATCTCATCGATAGTAGGTTTTACAAAATTGTGAAAACCAATAGGTTTTACAGATTCTTTTAATATCTGAGTTTTTTCAGCTCGTTTAACAATTGTAGGACAATTAGTGTTCCTAGAAATAACTAAAGTATTAGTACGTAAATCACAAGACAATAAAGTTAGTGTAGCAGAAACTCTTCCTCTTTTTTGAGCAAAAAGGAAATCATGAGTTGCTCTTGCAACTGCTCCATCTCGTGTTCCGTCAGCTATCAAAGTAGAAGCTTTTGAAGCTACCATATTACTAGTTAGTTTAGCTGACTTCCCGCTACCTTGGCCATCTGCTAAAATTGCACTTACTCCCCCCTGGGGCCTTTCTACTATTTCAAAGCTATCGCCACTTTCACCAGATGCATATTTAGGAATTTTATCTGTTGTAATTTCTACTTTCACTTGCAGAATCCCCTTCCCTTCTCAATTTACTTAATGACCAAACTTCTGATTCGATTAATAGCAGCCGCTAATTCAAAAGGACGAAACCCTGCATAGTCACCTGGATGTCCATCAAAACCTGACAATACATCTAGCCCTTTTTTATCTATATCACTGATTACTTGATCTACTATTTGTTGTAATGTCATATTACTATCTAGATAAAATTTATATACATAAAATATTGCATCACCTATAGCACGAGTCTGACTTTCATCTAGTAATTGTTCGACTTCATTTAATAAGATATTTTGTTTACCATATTGTATTTGATTGAGACTTTTTGCTGCTACTTTTCTTTTCTTACCTTTAATTGGATCAAGGCATTTTTTAGTTGGATATCGTGATGTCAATTTACCAAAACTGGTACCGCCTTCTTTTTTACGGTATGTTTCATGGTTTGAAGCAATTTTGTGAGCTTCATCAGTAACTTCATATGGGCGATAATGATCCATCATAATCACGTTGTCTGCCACATCAAAGTAGTCTCCAGAACCTCCAACAACAATAACAGTACTAACATTCAATTCCGCATGCAATGCCCTTATCTTATCAATTAAAGGTGTAATAGGTTCCTTATTTTTAGCAACTAGTTCTTGCATTCTAACATCTCTAATCATAAAGTTTGTTGCAGAGGTATCTTCATCTAATAGCAATACTCTAGAACCAACTTCTAAAGCTTCCATAATATTAGCCGCTTGTGAGGTACTTCCACTAGCATCTTCTGTTGAAAATCTACGTGTATCTGCTCCATGGGGTAAGTTATTAATAAATGGACTTATATCAACCTTCTCTACTCTACGCCCATCTTCAGCTCTAATTTTAACAGATTCTTCACGTGAGACAACTAACTCTCTACCATCGTCTGGTATATGGTTATAAACACCGCGTTCTATAGCGTTCAATAGAGTAGACTTACCGTGATAACCACCACCTACTATAAGGTTGACTCCTTCTTTAAGTAGCATTCCTTTAACTTTTCCTCTATTAGGTAACTCAACTTCTCCTTGCAGACTTTCTGGTGATTCAAAAGGAATAACTTTATCATCTTTTAGAGGACGATCATCAATACCACTGATTCTTGGTAAAATAGCTCCGTTACCAATAAATGCGATATAATTATTTTTTGAAAGATATTCTCGTAATGCATCTTGATCTTCATTTACAGCAATATGTTCTTCTAATTCATTAACACTTAATGAATTTAAATATAAAGAATCAGATACAATCTTGGGTATTTCCTTTTCAAACATTTGTATAGCTTGCTTTCCTAATATCTTTCTACCTTGTGCAGGAAGACCTACAACAAATCTTGCTTCAACATAGTCTTTAGTAACAACCATAGAAGATCTCTCAAGAACTTCTTGTCCTCCTGAATCAATGGCTATCATCCCACTTTTTCCAGTCCCTCTATTACTTTTTACATTACGTGTTGCTTTATTAAATGCTCTTGTCAAATAATCCTCAAAGGCTATCTTTCTACTTTTATTTAAAAAGAACTTTTGATCAAAACCAGCTTGATTTATAGGTACTCTAAATCTAAGCCTCGATGGACTTGCAAATGGGTCTCCTTGTACATAATCTATAAATAATTTACCACCCTCAGGATATGAAAAGTTCCCCTGAATATCTTTGTAGGCTTTATAACCTTTTCCATCAATTCTTGAAAGTGTTGTAACTAAACTTTTAAGATCTGCCATAATAATCTCACCTCCGTATTATTCTAGTAGTACTTTTAGAACTTCATCTAAGGAACACTGATAAATTCTACATTCACCTATTTTTTCTGGCAAAATAACAGTTAATTTGTTCCCGTTTTTTTTCTTATCATGAAGTAAGTGAGAGAATAACAAATTCTTATCTTTAACATATTGCGGTATTTTTGGTAGATCAATTGAATTGAGTAAGTTTTTTATTTCTATCAATTCTTTCTCAGCTAAAATACCTAAGTTATACGATAAATTAGCTGACAGAACAAGTCCCCACATAACAGCTTCACCATGCTTGAAGTATCTATATTCTGTCACTCCTTCTAAAGCATGAGCAAAGGTATGTCCTAAATTAAGTAACATCCTAGTTCCTTTATCAAATTCATCTTTAGCAACTATATTAGTTTTAATTTCACAGGATTTTTTAACTAATTTTTTAAAATTCCATTGATTTTCTAATAAGAGTTGATCTTTTATAAAATAAAATAACTCTCGATCACATAGAATACCATATTTAATAACTTCTGCCAAACCTGAAACTAATTCTCTTTTTGGTAAAGTTTCTAAAAAATCAATATCAGCTATGACAGCATTAGGTTGATAAAAGCTCCCTATTAGATTTTTATAACCTTCATAGTTTACTGCAACTTTACCACCGATGCTACTATCTACCTGTGCTAATAAAGTGGTTGGGATATGGATCAAGTTTGTCCCACGCATATATGTTGAGGCTACCATTCCTGTTAAATCACCTATAACTCCTCCACCAATAGCTAAAAACCATGACGACCTTGTCATGTTATTCTTTGCTGCAACATGATAAAGTTCTTCTGCTTTCTTTAAGGATTTAGTTTGTTCATCTGCTGTTAATTCAATAATCTCAACTTTATTTTTAATAAGCTTTTTTAGGTTTGTTAATTTATTTTTATGAAGCTTAAATACTTTCTCATCTACAACTATTATTATAGGGCTTTTATCTATCAGTTTAGATAATATATCTAAATTATCATTTCCTATATAGATAGGGTAACTTCTATCTTTTATTTTTGCATTTATTTTAAAGTTTTGATTCAATAATGTTAGACCTCCTCTAGATAATTAAGATAAGAATTAACATTCTCTTTTAACTCATCTAAAGAGTCTCCACCAAACTTTTCTTTCAAAACTTTAGCTATTTCAAAAGCGATAATACTTTCACCTACAACACTTGCAGCTGGTACGGCACAAACATCAGAACGTTCAATTTGAGCGTCAAAGGGTTCTTTAGAAATAAAATCTACACTTCTTAAGGGGTGTGATAATGTTGGTATTGGCTTCATAGCGCATCTTAAGACTATAGGTTCTCCATTTGAAACTCCACCCTCTATTCCTCCTGCATTATTTCTTTCACGATAAAAACCACTTGTTTCAGAATAAAAAATTTCATCATGTACTTGTGATCCATAACTGTTTGCAGCTTCAAAACCCAATCCTATTTCGACTCCTTTTATTCCTTGTAAACTCATTAAAGCACCAGATAGTATTGCATCTAATTTTCTATCAAAATGCACATAACTCCCCAAACCAGGAGGAGAATTTAACACAACTACCTCAAATACACCTCCTAAAGTCTCACCTTTAGATCCTGCTTTATCTATTTCTCCTTTGATCTCATTACTAGTTTGTAAATCCGGACACCTAACTTCAGACTGTTCTGCGTTATTAAAAATATCCTCAAAGTCTTCTTTTATATTATCCGTTATACTTTTTTTCCCAATTTGTGTAACATAACTTATGATCTTTATCCCTATCTCTTCTAAAACCTGTTTACAAATAGAGCCTACTGCTACTCTTATAGCAGTTCCTCTAGCACTAGAGCGCTCAAGCACATTTCTCAAATCTTTATGCTGATATTTAAGTCCACCGACTAAATCTACATGACCCGGACGGGGTCTAGAAATTATTCTGTTTTCTTTAAGATTATGATCAAAAATTGGATCCATTATTTTTTCCCAATTTTGAAAATCTTTGTTGTTAATTTGTATGGTAATCGGACTCCCCAATGTTAAACCTTGTCTCAATCCAGAAATTATTTTCAATTCATCATTTTCAATTCGCATTCGTCCCCCGCGACCGTATCCACTTTGTCGTCTCTTTAAATCGAGATTTATTTTTTCTAAATTAATCTCGACATTTGCCCAAAATCCTTCGATAATTGCTGTTAAAGCTAAACCATGAGATTCTCCTCCCGATAAATATCGTAAACTCATCTATGTCACCTCTTAATATCTACAGTCTTATTTTTTTCTTTTCGATGTTTTGTGAAGTAGTATAGTCCAATTACAACTAATATCACACTAACAATCTGGGCTACTCTTAATTCACTTAACATTAGACTATCCAACCTTAACCCTTCTATCCAGAACCTGCCGATAGAATATAAAACTAAGTATAAACTAAATATCTCACCCTGTCCTTCTTTTTTGTATCCGCGAAAGTACATCAAAAATGCAAAGACAAGCAAATTCCAAAAAGACTCATAGAAAAAAGTAGGATGATGAAAAGAACCATTTATTTCTATAGCCCAAGGAAGATCTGTGGGATATCCATAGGCTTCTTGGTTAATATAATTCCCCCAACGTCCTATAGCTTGACCTAGTATTAAACTAGGTGCAGTAATATCAGCTAAAGCCCAGAAATTTATACCCTGATATTTTGAATAAATTACACCCACAATTATTGCTGCAAATATTCCTCCATGAATAGCGAGTCCACCTTGACGAAAAGCAAATATTAAGTCAAGGTTTTGAGAAAAATAATCCCATCTAAAAGCTACATAGTACAATCTAAGACCTATTAATGCAGCTGGTAAGGCAAACAATAAAAAGTTAATTAGGTGGTCTGGATCTAACCCCTGCTTTTTCGATTCTCTAACTGCTAAATAAAGCCCAATTAAAATCCCTAAACTAATAAATATTCCATACCAATATACAGATATCGGTCCTATACTAAATGCAACTGGATCCATATTACTCCTCCTTTAAATTTACTCCTTCTAGATTTAATAATGTCTGCTTTAAACTTATACTTCCCGAAAAACCACCTAATTTACCATTATTTACAACCACTCTATGACAAGGAATTAGTAAAGCACATGGTTTTTTACTCATTGATCTGACCTACTGCTCTAAAAGCTTATGGTAAACCTGCTATTTTTGCTATATCTCCATAACTTTTAACTTCACCCCATTTTATTTCACTGACAATTTTAAGAACTTTGTGAGTAAAGTTTGGTGATTTTGGAATAGCAATAGGTACTGTGAATTTTACTGGTTTTCCTTGAAAATAAGTAGTTAATTCATCGTATAATCTATCAATAGGTTCTTCAGGTAATAAAATAGTTTCTTTACTTGTTGGCATAAGAACTTTAACTACTTGGAATATATCATGAATAAAAATCCAACAACCACGCGAAGTTTCAAAGGTCATTTTAGCTTGCAAAGCTCTCTTCCTCTCCTATATATAGTACATAAATCCTTCATCAGATTTATTACTATACTCATCACGAAAATCCTCTAATGTCTTTTCAGAGAGCTTTTTTATAACATAAGAGTTTAGTTGTGACCAAAATTCGTCTGTTACATTAAAAAGAATTTTATCTTCTCCTTTGTCCTCACTAGTGACTTCATCTGAAAACTCAATCGGTTCTATAGAACCTAAAACTTCATAAACTGTTATCTCTTTTGGGTGTTTTTTTAATCGATAGCCACCCTGAACGCCTCTAATGCTTTCTAATAATCCTGACTTTTTTAATGGAATAACTAATTGTTCGAGGTATTTTTCTGAAATACCTAATGCTTTTGAAGCTGTTTTTAAAGGTATTACGTTATCAGAATAGTTGACAGCAAAATAAACTGTGCTAGCTAACGCCCATTTACTTCTTATAGAAACTTTCAAAGCTTAATTGCCCCCTTTTAAAGTTCTTATATATAATTCTTCATATTGTGGAATAACTTTTTCTACACTAAACTTATCAATCACTCGCTTTCTTGCCGCTAATCCAAATTTACTTAATTCTTCAGGATTTTTTAATAAGTAAATTGCATCCTTTGCCATTTTATTTATATCACCTAAAGGAGACACAAATCCTGTTTCATTGTTCAAGACAACTTCTGGTATCCCACCTACTTGTGATGCTATCACAGGTATCTTATAAGCCATTGCCTCTAAGGCTACTAATCCAAATGATTCTTTTTCTGATGGCAAAAGTAACAAATCAGCGATTGATAAAAGCGACTTGATTTGATCTTGCTTTCCTAGAAAATCGATTTGATTAGTAATACCCAGATCTTTCGCCAATTGTTCCGCCTTTATTCTATCAGACCCATCTCCAACCATTATTAATCTTGAAGGAACCTCTTTTTGAACATTATAGAAAATTCGAATTACATCTTCTACTCTCTTTACAGGTCTGAAATTAGAGATATGAATTAACAACTTTTCATCATTAGGAGCGAATTTTATTTTCATATCTTTATTATTTTCAATAGGTCTATACTCTTCATAATCTATAAAATTGTATATCGTTGATATCTGTTTTCTAACACCAAAAATATCTCTAGTTTCTTTTTCTAGATCTTTCGATACACAAGTTAGGGCATCACTATTTTCCATTCCAAATTTAGTTATTGGAAAAAAAGATGGGTGATTACCTACTAACGTAATATCTGTGCCGTGTAAAGTAGAGACTACTTTAGGTTGATTTCCCGTTCTACTACTAACCATATCTCTTGCCATATTGCCACAAACTGAGTGTGGAACAGCATAATGAACATGTATTATATCAATTTTTTCTTTTTCTACAACTTCAGCTATCTTACTAGCTAAAGCAAGAGAATAAGGAGGGTATTTAAATAGAGGATAAGTTGGTACTTCAACTTCATGAAAATATAGTTGAGGGTAAAATTTATCTAGTCTAAATGGTACTTGATAAGAAAAAAAATGAACTTCATGTCCCCTTTTAGCAAGCTGTTTACCTAATTCTGTAGCTACTACTCCGCTACCACCATGAGTAGGACAACATACTATTCCTATTTTCAATGACATCAACCTCCAAACTTAATTAGATCATTTACACGAGGTATTCGATCACATATTAACCCTTCACCATAATCAGCTTTTATAAAAGAACCCATATATTTATCACGTGCTTTTATTTTTTCTAAGAAGTTTGGATTAGTTAAGTTAGTCTTTATACTCTCTTTTTCTTTATTTAACCCTAACTGTGATTCATGCTTCATAATTGCCCTCAACTTAATATCATAAACTAAAGTGATATCAACTACAATATCCGGGTTTTTAGGACGAGCTGCAAAATAATAAAATAAATTTTCTGGTCTGAACCGTTGTCCTTCTGCTGGATATTTGTATAGACCAGATAAAAAAGTAGCTTCTTTTATCAATAAAGTTCCATTAGCATGATCTGGATGATCATCATTAAAATTAACTGTACATATCTTATTCGGTCGATATTTCCTGATAACTTCAATCGTTTTTTTCAAGTTCTCTTCGCTTTTTGATACAAATCCATCTGGAATAGCTAAATTTTCTCTTACAGTAACCCCTAAAGTTTTAGCTGCTTCACGAGACTCTATTTGTCTTTCTTCTGTTGTTCCATTAGTCCCCATTTCACCCATTGTTAAATCACAAATCCCCACTTTATAACCTTTTTGTGTATGTAACGCTATAGTACCACCAAGTCCTAGTTCAGCATCATCAGGGTGTGGTCCAAATACAAGTAGATCTAAAGTATCCATATATCTCACTCCTACTATTCTAAGTTAATCACTTTAATTTTTTTCGGATTAAGTTTACACTGTTTTAATAATTCAAGTACATTCCAATCATATGTGAATAAAAATTCACCTATATTAAACTGCCTCTCTTGTAAATTATTTTTAGGGTAAATACTATTTTTCAGTAAAGATAACTCTTCATCTATTTTGTTATGATTTTTTCTATTATATTGTTCAGCTTTTTGTTTTAAGTAGTTTAGTTGTTGATAGATAAGTTGAAAATTTTTAGTCTTAAGTTTTTCAATATCTTCGTCAATCTGACTAAGTTCTTTTATAAATTCTTCATGTTCTTTTTTAAACCTTTCAGCAAACTCTACTAACTTTTCTGAAGTATTAATTGGTGCTACAGTTTTAAAAACTTCTTTTCTAGTAGACGACCAATCATATAAAAGGTTATCTAGTCTAATTTCATATTTCTCTAGTATACTTCTGGTTTGGTCATCTATTAAAAGAAAACTTTCTCTAGGATAAATAACTGGCATTTTGATCTCAAAGGCTCTATATAGCTCTTTTAGTTGTGAAAAGTACCCTATTTCACCAGGTCCAGCAACATATGAAACACTAGGAAGTAGATAGTCTTGAACCAATGGACGAAGTGTAACATTAGGACTAAATTTCCATGGACTATTTTCAATTGTATCTATTAATTCCTCTTTCTCAAACGTTTTATCGTGATTTACTAACTTAAAAATTTGATTTTCATTTATTAACGGTAAACGGACATTATTTTGATAATAAAATAATCCTGCATGATTTTTTCTTAAATCAACTTGCCTATCATAACCCATTTCTTTTACCTGTTTAGATTGATGCTCTACAAACCTAGAATATTCTTTACCATAATTAATTGCTTTTTTATAAATAGGTTTACTTAGTTCTCTTATTTTAGGATCCATAGGATCTAAAATTATCAGACCTTCATCAGCAAACAATTCTAATAAAAGATTAGCTGTCCAATCAACTAAAGTTTCTGATTTATCTAGTGATTTTATGATTACTCTTTTCCATTTTTCGTAATATGGGCTATCTTGAAATAATTGTGTTAACTGATTCATCAAATTAAAAGCTTCTTCTTTAATTTTTCTATTTCCAATTGAATATCCATATTGATCATTTTCAATTTTACAATTTACTAAATTACCTTTTTTATCTAAAGTACTATAATTATTAACTTCGTCAAAATCATTATCCTCTGAAGCTATCCAAAATACTGGAAGAACATGTACTCCAAGACTTTTGCTTAAACTTTTAGCTAACTTAATTGCAGTTATAGCTTTGTAGATAGAATACAAAGGACCTGTTAAAACACCTGGTTGTTGACCTGTAACAACTACTAAGGTCTTTGAATTGTTTAATAAATCAATGAAGTTAAATACACGTGAATTTTTAGTTAAAGTACTATGATAATTTTTCAAAGAAATAACAAGTTTATCTCGATGTGTTTTTTTCTTTCGTTCACGCTCCCAAACATCAGCTGCTTTTTTTTGAAATGAATCATTTTCCCATGGAGAGTACTCAAATAGGTCGTCTAATTTATCAAAATGATATAAGTAATCCCAAAAAAGGTTTTGGCTGAAAGCTTTATTAAAAGGTATATTTTCATTCATAATATCACCTCAAATCTTTTCTTCTTCTATTTAATAATAAATCATTCTACTTATCAAGGTTAGTAAGGAAAAAGGGCTGTGTTACACAGCCCTATATTAAAACAGAACTATAAATATTTTAACACTTTTTTAATAGATTTTCCAAAATCTGAACTGCATTTGTAGCAGCTCCTTTTCTTAAGTTATCAGCTGTTATCCACAGATTAACACCATTTTCTATAGTTGAGTCTTTTCTGATACGTCCTACTAAAATCTCATCTCTATTATCATTTTCTATTGGTGTTGGATAACTTAAAGACTCAGGATCATCTACAACTGTAATTCCCTTAGCCTTTGACAATAGTTCAGTTAATTCATCCCTAGAAAACCCTTTGTTAGTTTCTATATTTACTGATTCACCGTGTCCGTTTAAAGTAGCCACTCTAATACAAGTAGGAGAAATTTCAATATTTGGTGAAATTATCTTTTTAGTTTCATTTATCATCTTCAATTCTTCTTTTGTATATCTTGATTCGGTAAAATCATCTACATGGGGAAGACAGTTAAAAGCAATATTTTTAGGATATGCATCACACTTAACACTATCTCTCAAACCAGATAATTCCAATAGTGAGTTTTTCTTAAGCTCATCTATTGCATTTTTTCCAGAACCTGAAACAGCTTGATAGGTATTTACAATCACCCTTTTAACTGAATAATATTCATCAATAACCTTTAAAGGAACAACTAATTGAATAGTAGAACAGTTAGGGTTAGCTACAATACCATTATGGTGCTCTAATTCTTTTACATTAACTTCTGGAACAACTAGAGGTACATCTTCATGTAATCTAAAATATGAACTATTATCTATTGCTATTGCACCTTTTTTAACTGCTTGAGGAACTAATTCTCTACTAATATCAGAAGAAGTAGCAAACATAACAATATCTAAATTATCGAACGGTTCTTTTTTTATATCTTCTATTTTTAATTTATCACCCATAAAATCTACATAATTTCCAGCTGATCTACTAGATGCAAATAAACGTAATTCTTTTGGCTTAACTTCTTTTTCTTCTAAAATCTCTAAGATTTTATTTCCAACTAAACCAGTAGCACCTACTATTCCAAGCTTATAGTTTAACAATCCACTTCACCCTTTCAAAAGACTATTCTATTCCATAGAATCTTCAATCTTACTCATAGCCACTTTAAGTCGTTCTTCTGGTACCGTTAACGCAATGCGGAAATATCCTTCCCCGTTTACTCCAAAACCTACACCAGGGGTAACCACCACACCAGATTGTGTTAATAGGTGTTTAGTAAACTCTAACGAACTCTTATTATTCGGCACTTTAGCCCAAACATAGAAAGTAGCCTTTGGCTCTAGCACTTCAATGTTCATATTTTTTAGAGAATTTACAACCACGTCCCTCCTTGATTTGTATACATCTAATGTTGGTTGGAGATATTTTTTTCTATTATATAGAGCTTCACAAGCTGCTAATTGAATAGGTGTAAATACCCCTGAATCAATGTTAGTTTTGTAGCGTGCTAGCGCTGAAATCGCATCACGGTTTCCAACAGCAAATGCCACACGCCATCCGGTCATATTAAAAGGCTTAGATAAAGAGTTAAATTCTAAAGCAACATCTTTTGAGCCTGGTACCTCTAACACACTCGGAGGTGTATAACCATCAAATGAAATATCTATATACGCTGCATCATTACAGAGTAATAAACCATGTTTTTTACAAAAATGTATAGCTTTTCTAAAGTAATCCTTGTTGGCTGTCGCACCGGTAGGATTATTTGGATAATTTAGAAACATAATTTTGCCTTTCTCTAGTTCTCTTAACGGTAAATCCTCAAGCTTTGGTAAAAAGTTATTCTCTTCAAGAAGTGGCATCTCATAAGGCTTTCCACCAGCTAAGATAGTTCCGTTTCGGTAAACGGGATAACTTGGGTCTGGAACAAAATTCACATCACCAGGATTAATAATAGATTGAGATAAATTAGCAATCCCTTCTTTTGAACCAATTAAAACCAAGATTTCTTTATCTTTATCTAGTTCAACACCAAACCTATAATAATAGTACTCTTGAATTGCTTCTTTTAAATCGTGAATTCCATCATAAATTGAATAACCATGGTTTTGTGATCTATACATTTCTTTTTTAGCCTTATCAATTATTCCTGTAGGTGTGGCTAGATCAGGATCTCCTATACCCAGCTTTATTATTTCTTTACCTTTTTTAATCTCTTGTTGAACCATTTGATCAAGGTCTGCAAAGAGATAAGGTGGTAAACTTTGTAACCTCTTAGACAATTTCATAAAATCCCCCTTTATCAATTAATAACTTTACCATGAAAAACCCAATCACAGCCACCTTTCATCTTTACAACCTTTTCTTGTTCTTCTAAGTTTATCTCTAACGTACCTCCATCTAAATTCACCATCACCTTATTTTCAACTTCACCTTTTAAAAAAGCTGCTACCATACTAGCTGATGCACCTGAGCCACATGCTAGTGTTTTACCCGCTCCCCGTTCCCAGGTTTTTACTCTGATTGACTTTCTTGTTTGTATATGAACAAAGTTTACATTTACTCCATTTTCAAAGGAACTATGCTTTTCAATCTCAGGACCCCATTCCAATACAAGTTCATCAGTTAAATAAGGTGTAAAAATAACAGAGTGAAGGTTTCCTATATCAATAACAACACAATTGAAGTTTTCTAGTTCTAGATTTCTCGAATGTATAATAGGAACACCCATATTAACTGTAACTGAATACACTTTATTATCTCTTGTTTCTAATTGAAGATTTTTTATACCTGAAGTAGTGTCTATTTCAATATTTTCAGTACTAGTCCAGTTGGTTTCATACAAGTATTTACCGATACATCTCAAAGCATTACCACAAGTACTCGCTTGTGACCCATCACTGTTATACATTTCTAAAAATATCGGTGACTGTTTATAAGACAGTACCATAAGTCCATCTGCACCTATTCCAAACCTTCTATCACATAACTTTTTAGCTAAATGACTCCTATCTACCTCCTTACTGATTTCCTTTTCATCAATTATGATGAAATCATTTCCTAATCCAGTCATTTTAGAAAAGTTCACATCTTATCACCACTCAATCTTGTTCTCAAATACTTTTTATGCATTTATATTAATTTTTGTGCTTATTTAACACTGAAAATAAAAAAAGGACTACCTTTTTTAGGCAGTCCATTAAAAAAATATATTATTTTTGAGTACGATGCTTTAAAACTTCCATTAATTCTCCTAATACTTCTTCATCATCACCGCGTTTTATAGCACTTTTAACACATGAATGTAAATGGTCTTCTAATAACTGATCACTTATCTTTCTTAATGAAGATTGAATAGCAGTGATCTGATTAATGATATCTATACAGTATTTATCTTCATCTATCATCTTTTCTATTCCCTTCATATGTCCTACAACTGTCTTCACTCGCAATTTTAGATCTTTTTTATTTGACATTAGTCACCTCCTCACAAATATCTAATCAAAAGTTTATTTATAAAGGTTTGACTTAAATTTTAGTAGAATATTATTATATAAAATATTTAAAGGAGTCTGTTAAGTTGTTATGAAAAATAAGCTCACTTAATCGCAAGATTTAAAAAGAATTGGCTGTCATGCGGCATTACTATGTAAAAGCCAAAAAGTCCTAGTACGATTAGAGTAATTAATACCCGCAACTTGAGCAGGAGTAGACTGATTCAAAACATTGCTTGTCCTAACAAAGTTGAAAGCAAAAATAAAAACAGTGATAAGCTTGTTAGCGGACTGGTAAGAAACAAAACCTCTGCGTTGCTTAACCCAACTTTTAAGAATTTGAAAAAAGATTCAATCAAATTGTTAGAGATATCATCTTGAAAAGACTCGACTCTGATGTGATTGGAGTGTGGGAACAAAACTTTAATTGGAGTATTGTACGCCCAATATCTATCTGTAACGATACTACGAGGTTGTCCAAACTGTTTCTTAGCATAGTTCAACACTTTAAAAGCAGCTTGGCTATCTCTGTAAGGCGATAAGTGAAAGCAAGAACAAATCTAGTTTCAGCATCAATGACAGTCCAGGCATAGAATCATTTGCCTTTAACTTTAATTACAGTTTCATCAACATGCACTCATCAGAAGAGTCAAGATCAACCGGTTTAAGGTATTTAGAGATGTAAAGAAAAAGAGGTGCAAACTTTTTAGTCAGTTAGCAATATTAACATGAGACATTTTAATCCTTCATATCAAAGAAGGAACTGAGAGACCTTTCTAGTAGAGCTATTGTTGATAAAGTAAAGGTAAAGAGCTCGAATAATAGTATGAAGAGAATGTCTCATGTTAGAGAAGTCTACTTTACCGTTAATATCAAGCTGCGAAGGGTCAGGAATACTTTGAGGTTTTGGGACATAGAAGGAATGATTACAAGTTTTATCACAACACCTCAAATTCACTACTATTGCTCATACTCTAGTCATTGTATATACTGCACCAGTTTTTGGCACTTATTTCCGCCATGTGCCTTGCTATATATTCAATTATAGGCCGTAAAGAAAGAAGTAATGTTTCATTACTAACTTATACTTTTTGGCTATATTTTTTATCAGCTCTATTTTTGTTGCCTATTGCAATAAATGATTTTCAATTAAAGTTTGGGTCTCAAGAAATCATAGCCATTACCGGTTTAACATTATTTACTACTCCCTTAGGACATACCATATACAATGCAGCCCTTAGAAAGGTACGAAGTTTTTATCCCTGTATTATATCTACTCAAGAAGTAACAGGTGGAATCTTACTTGGCATAATATTTTTAAATGAAATTCCAACTCGTGAAACTATTATTGGAGCAATGATATCCTTAATAGGTATTATAATAATTGTTTATCATTCTCATCATCAGAGACAACATCAGTAATAATCTTCTTAAGTTGTGGTGTGAACTTAGTTGAATCGTAGTTTTGTAATTTTTTATCATATATTCTAATACCTACAAAAGCAAATGACATGAGTATTATTCCTGAAATAAATCCTAAAATATCCTCATTTATATCTAGATCAGAAAAAAAGTTACTTCCAAAAATTATTCCTGTAACTAATGCAAGTAAAGGAACCATATAAATTAATATTGAAGCTTGTACGATATCTTTACCTTCAAGATCAATCATAACTTTATCACCGATCTTAGCATTAATTGAATTCTTAAGTTCAAAGGTTGAAGCCTTATTTTTACTTAACCCAAAGTCACACGCACCACATTTTTTACAAGCAGAGTGTCTTTGAACTTTAACAGTAACATATCCATCTTTTTCTTGAATTACTTCGCCTATTTGGCCTTCTGATTGTGACATTTTTATCCTCCTATTATATTATGATTTCATCTATAAGTTTTTCAGCTGCTCTATGCGGACTGATTTTATACTCTAAAACACTATTAATAGTATTGTTCTTATTATCATGTGAAATTAATTTTTCAACTCTTTTTCCAATTTCATGTCGTAGTAAATCCATCACTTGTTCTCTAGCTCGTTGTTCCCTTAATTCATCCCATTTACCTGAGGTTTTCAACTGTTTTTTGTGATCATCAATTTTTGATGATAGTTCTTCTACGCCAGCACCTGACATAACAGAGGTTGAAACAACAGAAGGACGATTTTCTTGTTCATGATAATAAAAATCTAACATAACTTCAATTTCACGAAGTAATTTTTCTGTCCCGGAAAGATCTGATTTGTTGATAACAAAAATATTCCCAATCTCCATTATACCAGCTTTCATAGTTTGTATACTATCACCTGAATTAGGAGTTAACACAACAAGAACAGAGTCTGCTATTTTGACCACATCTATCTCGCTTTGTCCTACTCCAACAGTTTCTAATATTATTATATCAAAACCAGCTGCATCTAGTATAGAAATTGCCTCACGGGTTGAAACACTAACCCCTCCTAAACTACCTCGACTAGCCATACTTCTAATAAAAACACCCGAATCTAAAGAATGATCCTGCATTCTTATACGATCACCCAATATAGCTCCCCCACTGAAAGGGCTAGAAGGGTCGACAGCAATTATACCAACTTTTAAATCTTGTTTACGTAACTCTCTAATTAAAGTATTAGTCAGCGAACTTTTTCCCGCTCCTGGTGCACCAGTTACTCCTACAACATGAGCCTCTCCCGTATGAGGGAAAATTTGATCCATTAAGGAAGTCATTTCTTTTCCACCATTCTCAGCCTCACTTAAAGCCTTAGCAATTACTCTTGGCTTCTTCCAACTAATATCACTATAATTCATGCTAGACCTCCCAAATTAGTTCTCAATTAAGCCTTGAAAATATCCTTCTCCGCCCAAAATGCGGTAGATCAACGTTTTTAACGATTATGAGTTTTCTTCTAATTTGAGTGTTATGATAAAACAACTTAAACATCTAACGAGTGCTTTTAGCTACTTTCCTGTTTGAATAAATTAGTATTGTTATGAGGACTAGAGTCTGTTTAAAACAGCTTCTTAAAAGCAGTTTCTACAGCATCAAGTGTATTTTCCATATCTTCATCGGAATGAGCTAGAGAAACAAACATCGCTTCATACTGACTTGGAGCTAAATATATTCCTGCTTTTAACATTTCTCTAAAGAATTTAGCAAACATATCATTATCAGCGTTTGCAGCAGTTTCAAAATTATAAACTTGTTCGTTTGTAAAGTATAGACCAACCATAGATTCTACTTGATTAATTGTAACTCTAGCATTAGTCTTTTCTTTTATATCCTTCAGACCATTAGCAAGTTTATCACTTTGTTTACTTATTTTTTGGTATGTTTCAGCTTGTTTTAGAACTTTTAAAGTTTCATAACCTGCCCGCATCGCTATTGGATTTCCTGAAAGAGTACCAGCTTGATATATTGGTCCATCTGGAGCTATTTTTTCCATAATTTCTTTTTTACCACCATATGCACCCACAGGCATTCCACCACCTATTACCTTACCTAAACAAGTTAGGTCTGGTGTAACACCATAGTATTCTTGGGCACCACCATAAGATACCCGAAAACCTGTCATCACCTCATCAAAAATTAGTAATGCTCCATATTGTTCAGTTATCTCTTTAAGCCCTGCCAAGTATCCTTCTAGGGGAGGCACAACCCCCATATTGCCTGCTACTGGCTCTAGAATAATACCAGCAATATCATCACCAAATTCTTTAAATATATTTTCCATTGTTTGCAAATCATTATAAGGAGCTATGATAGTATTTTCAGCAATACTTGTAGGAATTCCTGGACTATCAGGTAAACCCAAAGTTGTAACTCCAGAACCTGCTTTAATCAACAAACTATCTGAGTGTCCATGATAGCAACCTGCAAGTTTAATTATCTTATTTTTACCAGTATACCCACGTGCAAGTCTCAATGCACTCATAGTAGCTTCAGTACCTGAGTTAACCATTCTAACCTTTTCAATTGATGGTACTGCTTCAATAACTTGTTTGGCCATTAGATTCTCTATTTCAGTTGGTGATCCATAACCGGTCCCTGAGTCTAATTGATCTCTAATAGCATTTATTACTCTTTGGTGATTATGGCCTAATATTAATGGACCATAAGATGCAACATAATCTATATACTCATTATCATCTTCGTCATACACTTTACTACCTGTACCTTTTTTAATAAATAATGGGTCCTCATTCACAGAGTTAAAAGCTCTAGCAGGGCTATTAACTCCTCCTGGCATTAGTTCTTTTGCTTTTGAATACATTTTTTGAGAAGTACTCCATTCCATATAATATACCTCCTAACTATTAGTAACTATAACTTCTTTCCTTCACTTAACTTTTTAATAATATCGTCTACCCACACTTCTAGATCATGCCTATCTAGATCTTCAATCATATCATCTGGAGATACTTTTCTAACTACCTCATTTAATATTCGTTTTCTTTTATTTACACAGCTTATTTGGTTTTTAAGTCTACTCCTGAAATTAGTGATAAAGTATAGATATTTATCCCATTGGTTATCAAATTGAGCCTCTAAATCTTTTCTAACTTTTTTAGCTAAAACAGGGCACTTTCCTTGAGTAGAAATAGCTAAGGAAAGGTCACCTCGTTCTAGTTTTGAAGGAACTATAAAGTTTGAATCTTCGAGACTTGTAGCTATATTCACAAATTTATCATACCTTTTTGCAAACTTGGCAATTTCCTTATTTAAATCATCATCATTTGTACAAGCATAAATCAAATTATATTTCTTTACATCATCTAGATCAAATTGTTTAGATTTCCAAATAATTAAGTTTTTATTATACCAATTCAGTAATTGATCCGTTACTTCAGGGGAAATAACTGTAATATTGGCCTCACTTTCTAAAAGTGATTTTACTTTTCTAGTAGCTACTTTTCCCCCTCCAACAATTAAACAAGCTTTTGCCTTTAGATTTAAAAAGATAGGATAAAGTTTACTCAAAAAAAACCTCCTTACCACTTCCTATTCAAAGCTACAGTTTGGACAGTTACAGGATACACATTTATAATATAATCCTCCATGACCTAGTTTTGCTATATCTTCTTAAGTGATCGTTTTATCGCTAAAACTCTAGGGTAGTAATAGGTCAAAGGCTGTAGTCTTTGTATACACACATACTGGCAAACCAAAACAGGTTATCATTCAGATAAGCTAATAGTAGCATAGCACAAAGTAGAGTCGGTTTCCATAGGTGATAATTTTTGCTCTAGTACTTCTAATAGCTTCTAGAATATTGCCACAGGATCAACTTACTTCCACCAGTAACCACCACTAAATCAATGTCCTGTCTAATCTAAATTGATAATCTCTTGCTGTATTTTATCTTTATCCTCTGGTAAATAATATCGTTTATTTCAAAGTTTTATTCTTTAATTTTTCTTCTATAGCTAGGGCAAATTTATCAGGTATCTTTGTGGGTTTGCTAATCACTCTCCAGATACATCCTAATCCGACAGCATCTTTCGTTTTTATCTTTTTCTATTGAACCCATCTTCATCTATAATCACCTGAATTTTATCTCCTAAGCTGACTTTACCTCCTTTTAATACACGGGCAAAAATTCCTTCTTTTGGCATAACACAGTCTCCGGCTTGGTGATAAATAGCACATCTATCATGACATTGCTTACCAATTTGTGTTACTTCTAATTTAACATCTTCTCCAATATATATACGTGTACCTATCGGAAGTTCGTACAACTTAATATTTTTAGTAGTTAAGTTTTCAGCAAAATCTCCTGCAGAAACATCTAAACCTTGATTTTGCATTTTTTCTATACTCTCTTCTGATAGAAGACTTACTTGCCTGTGCCAACCCCCAGCGTGTGCATCATTTTTAAGTCCATAGTTTTCTATTAATAAACCTTTCCCTACATTTTGTTTTTTTTGGCCAGTTGTTTCACTTACACAAACTGCCATTAGTTCTCCTATAAATTCCATTTATATTTCCCCCTTTAGTTATCCTCCTATTTGACTCATATTTCTTTTAGACCTATATTCATTCCCAAAAGTCCAAGACTTATCTGACGAAATATTATGTTTTTCTGGTTTCATCTTTATTGCTTTGTTAAGTACTTTCATGAGATCCTCTTGCGATTTTAAAGCAGGTTTTAAATCCAATTCTTCATCAGAAAACAAGCACGTTTTAAGCTTCCCATCAGAAGTAAGTCGAATTCGATTACAATCACTACAAAAATGATCACTTACAGGTGATATAAAACCTAGCTTTCCATTTGAATTTTTAAATCTATAATAACTAGCAGGACCTTCCCCTTTTACTGTTTCAGCAGGTATTAATTTCCCTAGCTTTTCACAAATTTGTTTGATACTATCAACACCTATAAATCTACTCTTCCAATTATCATTATTCCCTATGGGCATATATTCGATAAAACGTATCTCTACATCTTGTTTAATAGACATACGAGCAAAATCTAAAATCTCGTCATCATTAGTACCTCTAATTACAACTACATTTATTTTAATAGGGGTTAACCCTTGATTAGTAGCTTCTTCAATCCCATAAAGGACATCACTTAAATTCCCACCCCTTGTGATGTTATTAAATTTTTCTTCATTCAAAGTATCAAGACTGACATTTAATCTATTCACTCCAGCTTCCTTAAGTTTAGCAGCTTGATTTTTTAATAATATTCCATTTGTGGTTAGAGAAATATCTTGAATATTATCAAAGTGATTTACTAATTCTATTAACTTATGAAAATCTTTTCTAACAAGAGGCTCTCCGCCTGTGAATCTAAATTTTGTTATGCCAAGTTGTACTGCAGCTTCAATGACTTTTCGAATATCTTCGTACTTCATAATGCTAGTATAACTCACTTTTGAAATACCTTGGTGTGGCATACAATAAAAACATCTTAAATTGCAGCGATCAGTTACAGAAATTCTCATGTAATCAATTTTTCTACCATGATTATCCAAATACATACACTCCCTCCTAAAATAAACATCAACTACTTGAAAAGCAGTTGATGTTTATATTCTCCTTTCCAAGCACGGGAGGAAAACGGGTTTCCCCGTATTCCTACCGGCTGAACACCATAGGATTAAGATCCCTTAGGTACTTCAGCTCGGAGAATCAGTATTTAATTGTCTAAATATCTTCTAGCTATTTCAAGTTGGGAAGGTGTGTTAACATTAAAAAAAGATATTAAATCTGGATCATATTGTTTACAATAATTTTTTGATAATGTTAATACCTTTTTTGTTGAAAAAAAACTAACAATGCGATGGTTTTCAGACAGTAATTGTTGTTTTATATTTGAAAGACAACTCTTATGGTAAATTGCAAATAATGGTTCATAAAACTTACCGAACTTAGGGATTACCACATCCCAAGCATTTTCCTCAATCTGACCAACCATTGCTTCGATTAAGTTTGAATTAATAAAAGGCATGTCCCCGCCAATAACAAAACCGTATTCACTATCTATTTCGCTAAGCCCAGAATAAATTCCTCTTAAAGAACTTTTTTTTAAATGATTCATTTTATCTTTAATAGTTTTAACTGAATACCCATTGAAGTTTTCACAATTATTTGACACAATGATAGTTTCTTTAAAGATTTTTGTAGTTATTTCTAAAACAAAATCTATTATTCGTTTTTTGTTAAGTTCTAAAAAAATTTTATCTGTTCCCATTCTCTTACTCTCACCACCAGCTAAAACAATAGCTGTAGATCTCATCCCCCAAAGTCCTCCTTTATTCTAGCTAGATCGTCTCCTTATAGTTTAACAGATAATAAGAATAAGAGCTAATAATCTATGAAATGATTAGTTATTTTTTACATTATTTTTCGAATCTCTTTCTCTCAATTTACGTGATACTATCCCACCAATTTTCCCAGATTCTTCAGCTGTTAAATTTGACCACCCATACTTTAGTACTTTCCCACCAAGCCCCATTTTAATGGCAGTTTTCCATTTTAAGTATTCTTTTAATTTCTCTTTGTTTTCATCCTTCATATTTAATTACCCCCTAGGAATTAGTTTTGCTATTCCTAGTTTTTCTAAAACTCTAATTTTACATGCAAGCTTTTCATAAAAAATAAATGTGATAATCAATTATGATCATATTTCCATCAGATTCGATTAGAGTGACAGCTTTTTCTAAAACTTTATTAATATACTTTTTATCATTACTTATTCCTGCAAGACCAATTAGTGATCTTTGCCATTTATCTTGATAATCTATTTCAGCTATAGATAAATTGAACTTGTTTTGTATTCTTGTTATTATACTTTTTAAAATTTTTCTTTTTTCCTTTAAAGACCTTACTCCTTCTATATTAAGATCAACTTCGGCAACACCAACTTCCAAGAGTGATCACCTCATTATAATTATATTTAAAAAGCGACCTTCGTAAAGGCCGCTTTTTTTGATTATCCCCATTTCCCTTTTTCAATATGTGTTTCTATTTCTGCTTTTGCTGATTGCTTTATTAATGTTGACTGCTCTTTAGCCTTTTCAAATAGAGATAGACAACCAGGATCTAAATTTATATCTATACCTTCTTGAGAAATATGTTCGATTTCTTCCATTAAATCTGCTAATTCCATTAACAATGAATTTGTTTCTCTTGACTTTGTGACAAGTTCTTTTGCTTCCCCAGTTAATTCACTGAACTTTTCTTTTGGTGCCCCACATTTAGGACATTTTTCAGGAGCTTCTTCAGCTTCAATAATAAAATTACAAACTTGACATTTCCACATTTTAGCTCACCTCTTAATTTAAATTAGTAACTATTATTTATATTCGTTCTATTTTTATAAAATCCTTCTTTTCCTGATCATTTTTTTGCTATTGCAACTGTACCTGAACCATCATAATCCCAAAGTTTATCTGTAAAACCACAATAAAAATCTATATTCCTAAAGTCCAAATCTAATAGAATTTTTTCTAGATTATGTTTTCTTAAACATAATAATTCAATTGTACTATGATAAACTTCAGTATCATTATTGTCACAATTAGCTTGATCAATTTCTAACTCAGTATGAAAATTAACTTTAATCTCACTTTTAGGACTGTAGTGCCTGTTGAATCTTACACGCCCTTCCTTTGCTGTAAGAGTCGGGAATGTTTTGTTTTCTATTCCATTTAAATCATAATTGACAGTTTGAATTATTAATACTCCATCATCTGATAGATGATTTTTGGCTAACTCAAGACTGTTTGCGACTTCATCAACGCTTTGTAAATGAGGTAAGGTATTTCCTATACACATAATCCCATTATAAGTAGATTCAAAGGGATATTGCTCTAAAATGTCTCCAACTGCTACATGAGCTTTGTTTAGATTTCTTTTTTCAATAGTTTTTATAGCCTTGTCAATCATGCCATAGTCACTATCAATACCATATGCCTCATGCCCTCTTTCAGCAAAAGAGACTACATAACTTCCTGTTCCACAACCAAGATCCAATACTTTGTCACTCTTTCTTAATTCTAAAGCTTTTTGTATCCATGATATCTTTTTATCTGAAACAGGAAATAAACTGTCATAGTGTTGAGCCAATTTTTGATATAGAGTCATCAATTTTCCTCCTAATTACTAAACTCTTTTAACACTGGTTGTAACTGTTCTCCTTTTAAAGCACATTCTACAGAGTCCCAAAGTAACCGAAAATCAGACATTAAAGAATCAGGTTTATTAACTGGATTATCTTGTCCAAATGGTACAAAATATACATTAGACATATTTAACAGTTTTGCTATATTGGTTGAATTTAAACTCAGACCATCATTAGTTGAGACAGCAATAATTATTGGTTTTTGTGTTCTAAGATGTGCTTTTGCTGCAAGTGAAACACTATGTTCATTTAAACCATTAGCTATTCGTGCCAGTGTAGCTCCTGTACATGGTAAGATCACCATTAAATCAGACAAATCGTGAGGACCAAAAGGTTCTGCACCTACGATATCCGTTATTGGAGGCCTTTTAGTAACTTTTTGAAAATTTGTGTACCAATAATTGCCGGATCCGAATTTAGTTGAAATATTTGATACAGAAGGTGATAGTACAGGAGTAACCTCATGCCCTTGTTTTTCAATCTCTCTACATTTTTGTAATGCAGTTTCTAACTGATGATACGCACCTGTAACACCAAACGCTATAGAAAGTTTATTGCTTGTCATGATTATACCTCCTAATATTACCATAAGCATACTAAGTTATCTTTAGAACCAAATTAATCAATTATATTATATTTCTTTATTCTTAGCTATTTTCCTTCTAAAGAAAATCTATAATTTTCAGCTTAATTTAGAGGAAAAATCAATGTTATAACGAATTGTAGTTTATTGTGAACAAAATTAGGATATTATAAAAAAGTCGGGAGGAATACGATGATTGACATATTAAAGGTATTAATTTTTTCAATGCTACCTATCGTTGAAATTAGAGGTGGTATTCCACTAGGATTATCTTTAAATTTTTCCCCAGTTGAAGCTTTTGTAATAAGCGCTATAGGAAATATAGCAGTAATATTCCCATTAATTGTTACTCTTAATCTACTTGACCCTTATTTTAGGAAAATTCCTGGTATTAAGTTAATTTACCATAAAGCTATTGATCGTGTTATATCAAAAAGAGACAAATACTTAAAATATGGTAAATATGCTTTGTTTTTCTTTGTAGCAATACCTTTTCCAACAACAGGTGCTTGGACTGCCTCATTAGCTTCTTATATCTTTCAAATACCAATTAAAGACTCTCTCTGGATAATAAGTGCAGGTGTTTTCACCTCAGGTCTAATCGTCCTTGTTTTGTCTACTACTACAATATCATTTATTTAGCCAACCTTGGTTACAAACCAAGGTTATTTTTTTAAGATAAAATATATAATTACTGTTAATACTATAAAAAAGAACTCAATTCACAAGGGGTGAGTATATGACAGTAATCAACCAAGAAATTGATTTGGATGGATTTGTAAATCAAGTAGCACAAAATCTAATAAAAAATCTAAAAAGTGAGCACACAGAAGTACAAAATATATTTGATCATTTACTGAAAAGAAAGGGTAAAATGTTCAGACCTTCACTTTTATATCTATCTACCAAAATCACATCTGGGAACATAGATGATGCATTAGAAGTTGCAACAGCTTCAGAAATGATTCATATAGCTTCTTTGGTCCATGACGATATTATAGATAACTCTGAAATAAGAAGAGGACTACCAACTATTAATAGTAACTGGGGAAACAAAATTGGTATCTTAATCGGAGACAATTTATTTGCTGATGCTTTTACATTATTAACTCCATATGAAAAAAAAGAGATTCTGTTCACCTTCACACAAGCTATAAGTAAGATGTGTCAGGGTGAAATTATACAACTTAAGCACGCTTTTAATCCTCAAAAATCGTTAGATACTTATTTTAAGATCATCGAATATAAAACTGCCAGTTTATTAGCAGCTTGTTGTAAATCAGGTGGATTAATATCAAATGCTCCTGACTATCAGATTAATTCATTATATCTATTTGGCATTCATTTAGGTAGAGCGTACCAAATAATCGACGATTTACTAGATTATCTAGCAAACGATAAAGATGAAAAACCACGAGGAAAAGATTTGAGTGAAGGTAATATCACATTACCTGCCATTTATACTTTACAAGAGAAACAAGATTTAGGTTATGAATTTAAAAATTATTGGAATAACCGAGACAAAGAATGTTATATGAGTATCCTTGAGCAAATAACCTATTCTAACAGTATAAAAAAAACTTTAAATACTGCAAAAAATGAAGTTTTGTATGCCCAACAAGCCATCAAACAATTACCGCACAACAAGTATCAAGACTCCTTATTCGAAATATCAAACAAAATATTAAAGCAAGTTAATAAATACAGTTATTAGATAATTTTCGTTTTCCGTAATGATCGAATAACATAATATAAGTAAATAGTATCTTTTCCTGCTAATTCTAACAACTCTTTTCTTAAAGAATTCAGATTTAATTCATCAGTTTTAGAATCTGATAGATATAAACATAGTAGACCTTTTACGATTGTTTTGTGAAATTCACAATCAGGTAATTCTTTAACCTTATTCAAAGACATGCGTGTGAAAAGTTTTAACCTTTCTCGCAAATGGTTATAATTAGAGTAAAAAGAAACAAAATTCAAGTCATTTTCTTCTAAATCTTCCTTTTGATCAATTAAATAATCCAACAAAATATGTAAACCACATACCCATGGGAAGTAACTATTTATCAATTTATCACGATAATTGAAGGGTGGATTTTCATATTCAAACGCTAATGAGAGTAAAGAGAATATCAATAGTGTTGATCCTGATGCACAAGAAAATTCCCACCAATAGAGATTTGGGTACTTTTTTTCATAGTCCTTAAACCATTCTTTCAATTTACTCACTCTAATATCTATATTTAGATGTTTATATACTTGTAGTTCGCAGTACAATTTGGTATAAAAAATTAGGTCTTCATTTAAGTAACGAACCCCTGATATAGAAGATAATTGTTTTTTACTTGTATTTACAAGCTCTTCTAAATACCCACCATCTTTTTTATAGGGGTATAGTTCATAGTAGCTTTCACAGTTTTTTGAGATTGAATTTATTCTGCTGTTATCAAATATATCCATCATTGATTGGTGTAGACACCTAAAACTTTTTTCATCTAAAACTCCAGATCTATCACATAAATTATCTAAGTAATCACTTATTGTCTGAAAAGCAACTATAAAACGTAGTAATTTTATATTAAACTTCTTTTGGCGTAATGAATACACACTTCCACCTTGACAATGAAATTTTTTAGCTCTAATACTTACTAATCCTTGAGAGCTCAAAAAAGAACACGGTGCATTATTAATTCTAAAAGACCAATATTTTAATTCCTTGTCAGTTAAAGGTATAGCTTTAAATATAAAGTTCATTACTATATCTTTTCTCATAATAAACCCTCCAATAAAAAAACCTGCTATTTAGGAATTACATCCTAAATAGCAGGTTTTACTTAATCCGCACTGAATATGCATTTTCTAATTACGTGGTTTGCAAATAATTTCTTTAAGATTAGTTTTAAAGAAATCTTTAGCATGAGCAGGGTTAATTACAACTGCTGAGTCAGCTCCTCTTGCTGTTCCACCAATAGCTATTACATCTTTCCCATATGGAATCATACCAGCATCTTGAGCCATTGTACTAATTTCAAAACATACTTTTACTCCTTGGCCAAAACATCTAAGGGTTGCTGAAACAATTCCACCTGGGTATAAACCTCCGAAATTATTCGTTATAGCGCGTTCAACATTTGCAAATAAATGAGTTGTGGTTAACAATTTTACTCCTCGATCTTCTAAGTCTCTAGAAACTTCTTTTGACATCTCATCTAGGCCAGGTTCCTTATATCCTACATGATGTTTAACACATACAATATTAATTTTCTGAGGGTCGACAAGCTCTAATAACTCATAAATTGTTTTCCCAGTGTTAGAAGCTACAACATAATCTGTGATACCTAAATCTTTACTATGTTTCACTGCAAGTTCTACAGCTTCTTTTGTATTACCCTCCCCCGGGTTCTCAAAGGTTATCATAATAAGCCCTCCCAAATGAAATTTGTATATATTACATTTGCTTAGGTGCTTTAATCCCCATAATAGCTAAGCCGTTCACTATTACCTGTCTAACTGAATCAATTATAATTAAACGAGCATTTTTCACTTCTTCATTTTCATTTAAAATAGGACAATTGTTATAAAACCTATTAAACTCTCTAGCTAATTCTAGTAAATATCTAGCCACTATATGAGGCTTATTTACATTTCTTGCTCTTTTTAATGCATCAGGATAAGAAGCTAACAATTGGATAACATTTTTTTCATATTCAGATTGGATTTGCTCTATGTGCTTTTCATTGTATTCTAGCGCAATTCCTGCTTTTTGTAATATACTACAAATTCTAGCATGAGTATATTGAAGATATGGTGCAGTTTCTCCATTAAAATCTAGAATTCTTTCCCAATCAAATGTTACCTCTTTAATTCTATCGTTACTTAAATCCCCAAAAATTATAGCACCTACACCAACCATCTCCGCTACTTCTTCTTTATTTTCAAGATCAGGATTTTTTTCTTTTATAATATCTAGTGCAAGCGATTGAGCTTTTTTCAACACATCTTCAAGAAATACCAAGTTTCCTCTACGGGTAGACATTTTTCCATCTTGAAATTTAATTAAACCAAATTGTATATGTTCTAAATTATTTGCCCATTCATAACCCATCTTATCTAAAACCTTAAACATTTGTTTAAAATGGAGCTCTTGATCAACACCAACTACATAAAGTGCTTTATGGAACTTGTATTTTTCAAATCTATACATAGCAGCACTTAAATCTCTTGTAACATACAAAGTTGCACCATCTTTTTTCTTAATTAAACAAGGTGGTAAATTTTCAGCTGATAGATCAACTATCAAAGCACCTTCACTATACGATGTAATACCAGATTGTTGTATTCTTTCAACTGTATCCTCTAATTTGTCATCATAAAAAGCTTCTCCTTTATAGCTATCAAAAGATACTCCTAATTTCTTATAGATACGTTCAAACTCCTGTAAGCTTAAGTCTTTAAACCACTTCCATAGTTTTACAGCGGTCTCATCGCTTTCTTCTAGTTTTCTAAACCATTTGCGACCTTCATCTTTTAGTTCTAAATCATTCTCTGTTTCTTCATGAAACTTAACATAGAGCTCATATAAATAATCAATGGGATCTTCTCGTAGTTTTTCTTTCTCTCCCCATTTAGTGTACGCTGCAATTAAATTACCAAATTGAGTACCCCAATCCCCTAAGTGGTTAATTCTTTCAACATTATACCCTAACCTATCGTATATATTTGACAATGCATTACCTATTACTGTTGAACGTAAATGTCCAAAACCAAATGGTTTAGCAATATTTGGGGATGAGAAGTCGATGACTACCGTCTTACCGTTCCCTTCATCATCATACCCATATTGTTCTTTCTGTTTCTGTATCTTTTGAAGGGTCTTTGAACTTAATAAAGTTAAATTACTTTTAAAATTTATGTAAGGGCCAGTAGCTTCAATTTTCTCAAAAAATTCATTTTCATTAATCTCATCAACTACATTAGTAGCTATTTGAGCTGGGTTTTGTTTATAAATCTTTGCAAGTTTGAAACACGGAAACGCAAAATCTCCTAGCGACTTATCAGGAGGAATTTCAATATCATCAAGAATGTCTCCTTTTGATAATTCTGGTAATCTGTCAATTAATAAATCTGCTATCTTTTGTCGAAATTCTTCCATTATATATCACCCACTTCGTTAATTTTTTCGTATACAGTCAAAATCATTATACCGTATCTTGGCTTCTTCAACAAGAAATTATAAATTTTTAGTTCACTGTATATAATTTTTTAAAGTTCACTCTTTTATTCTGCTACTTATATGTTAAAATTAAACAGATATGTTCCTATAATTCAAAATACATATAGGAGGTAATTGAATGAATAATAAACCAATTTATATACTAGGTCATAAAAAACCCGATACAGATTCAATCTGTTCTGCTATTGCCTATACTTATTTGAAAAATAAGGTAGAAGGAACTGATAAATACCAGGCTGGTAGAATTGGAAACATTAATAAAGAAACTGAATACGTATTATCCTTTTTAGAGGTAGAGAAACCTCAATTAGTTGAAGATGTAAAATCTCGTGTGATTGATATGTTAACAAACCGACCAATCACAATCTCTCCAGAAACCACAATTAAAGAGATCAACGATATTAGAAAGACTAAACAAATAAAATCTCTACCAGTAGTTGATAATGAGTTTAAACTTCAAGGTCTCGTCACCATGGGAGACTTAGCAGCAAAAGTAATGACGGATTTAGAAAGAGATTTTCTTGGTCCAACAAAACTAGAATTAGACTGTTTATCAAAAATTTTGAATGGTAGGGTCATAGTAAAAAATCATGATACTAATCTATCAGGAAAAGTTTTGGTAGGTGCTATGAGTCAAAAAACTCTATCTAAATATATTTCCAAAAATGATATAGTTATATTAGGTGATAGACCGAAGGCTCAATTAGATTGTATAAAAGCTGGAGCTAAATGTCTTATCTTAACTTGTAATACAGAACCTAATGAAGAAATTATTTCAAAAGCATCTCAAAATGATAGTGCTATTATTACAGTACCTTTTGATAGTTTTAAAACTGCTCGCTTTCTTATAATGGCTACTCCAGTTAAATCTTTTCTTAAAAGTGAAGATATCATCCATTTTTACGACGATGATCTTATTGAAGAAGCAAAAAAAGAGATGCTATCAACTAGATTTAGAAGTTACCCAGTTATCGATCATGACCATAAATTAATTGGGATGGTATCACGTAAAGATCTATTAACTTTAAAAGGTAAAGAAGTTATTCTTGTTGATCATAATGAAAAAAGTCAAGCAGTAACTGGAATCGATGAAGCAAAGATAAAAGAAATAATTGATCACCATAGGTTAGGAGATTTATCTTCTAATGAACCAATATTAATTAGAAATGAGCCTGTTGGTTCAACTGCAACTATAGTATATCAACTATATAAAGAATATTGTATAAGTCCACCTAAACATATTGCAGGGTTAATGCTAGCTGCAATTTTGTCAGATACAGTGATGCTAAAATCACCAACATGTACTAATTTAGATAAGCAGTTTGCACATGAATTAGAAAAAATCAGTGAATTAAATATCCAGGAATTTGGAAAGAGAATGTTTCAAGAAGGTGCAGGCATCCTCAAAGAAAACCCGAATTCAATGATTACTAAAGACTTCAAAGAATTTTCTTTTGGTGAAAAAAAAGTAGCGATTGGTCAAATGAATGCAGTTGATAAGGACGACGTTCTCGCCTTTATTACGAATATAAGAAAGGCTATGACTTCTTTAGTAAACGAAAACGATTACCATCTATTGCTATTTATGATCACAGATATTCAAAAACAAGATTCCTTAATTCTAGCAGAAGGACCTGAGAAAGCTTCATTAGAAGCTGTCTTTCAAAAACCGCTAGATCTAGATAGTCTATATCTAGAAAATGTTGTGAGTAGAAAAAAACAGGTCGTCCCACCTCTTTCTGAATATTTTTCTAACCAATAATCGAAAGTGTCCTTTAAAAAAATAGTTAAATCTCTAAAATATTCCTCTTAGTATTAAACAAGAAAATGTCACCAAAGGGGATTATTTTATATCTAAAAGATTAGCACAACAAATATATTTTATATAAATGAGTTTCAAATGAGATGGTTATAAATACAATAAAGATAAAGCGGCTTCACTCGCAAGATTATCGAGCTTTAGCCGCTTTAAACTTATTTATCAACTTGAAGCCTTTTTTACTCTAAAACAAGTCAACTAATTGTGAGTTTTGATAGTTATAGAATCTTCTTATAGGGGGTATTTGTTGCTTTCTTCTTCTTAATTGTAATAATTACCCTTGCTTAAGTAGAGTTTCCTCTTTGTAAAACTCCCAATTTGTTCATTAATAATCCTAGCACTAAATAATGCTTGTAATATTTATTCTCGCTGATGTTCAATTTTATAGCACTATTTTTATCGTGTTAACTATTGCTGCTTGTGCAACCCTCTCTTTATTTATCCTAGCTCTTAATAACCGAATAATTTTCCAGAAATATATTATACATTAGGAAAAGTCCGCTGCATCAGTATCACTATAGTTACCACCGTATTTTGAAAATAATTTCATTGTTAACTGTCTTCATATTATGATAATTTATCGATTAGTGGTACTTACAGATACATCTTTAAGTTTACTATTAACCATAGATTTAACATTACTTTCTGCTTCAGTATTTAACTTTGATGATATAATACTGTAATTTCACATTGTTATGACTAATACTAAACTGTTTAACAATATACTTAAAGTCTTTATTATCGCCTATAACTTTTAAAGTTCCATTTTCATTCATTTTAACTTTTTCTGTCTTCTAGGTTCCTGTTGAGTATACCCCAACCTAGTTGTTATAGCTCAAGTTGAACATGCAGAAACACATTGATTACAGACTTACCTCTTGTTCTTCTAGAGGTCATTATGAAGATGTAGTTGAGGTAGTGTTATTGTATCTATTCCTCTATTCACCAAACAGAATACATCTATTATAATAAGTTTGTTTTAATTGAGTAATATATAATACCGCCCATATACATTATATTGTAAAAGAAGTCTTGTGTGGTTCTTTTCCTAGTAGACCTTGTTAAAGTTAGATGTAGATTATTTAAATAGCAGTTCACTTAATGCTAACACTTCGGGATTTGCAAAACCATCCAAAACAAATGGAAGCATTAAGAAACCCTCTTGTAGAAATTTAACATATCTACCGGTGAGGGGCTCTACTACTTAGATACTATAAAATTGTTTCTAGTTAGTACTTTTTATATACTCATCAATTGCGCGAGCAGCTTTTTTTCCTGCCCCCATTGCTTCAATTACAGTAGCTGCTCCAGTTACTATATCTCCTCCAGCGAATACACCTTGAATAGATGTAACACCAGTTTCATCATTTGTCAAGATATTACCCTTTTTGGTCAAGTCTAACCCAGGAGTAGTACTAGGCACTAATGGATTTGGTCCTTGACCCAGGGCAAGTACTACGTTTTCAACGTCCATCTTGTATTCAGAGCCCTCAATTGGTATAGGTCGACGACGTCCAGAATCATCCGGTTCACCTAATTCATATTCAATACATGTCATACTATTTAAATTATAGTTTTCATCACCATGAAATTCAACCGGGCTTGTTAACAACAGAAACTTAACCCCTTCTTCTCGAGCATGCTCTATCTCTTCAGCCCGTGCCGGTATTTCTTCTTCTGAACGACGATATACGATATAAGATTCTTCTGCACCTAATCGCAATGCACATCTTGCTGCATCCATGGCTACATTACCTGCACCAATAACTGCAAAACGTTTGCCAACTTTTACAGGTGTTAAATAATCTGGGAATTGATATGCTTTCATTAAATTAGTTCTAGTTAAAAACTCATTAGCGGAATATACCCCATTAAGGTTCTCGCCTGGAATATTCATGAAATACGGTAGGCCTGCTCCTGTTCCAACGAATACAGCATCATATCCATTTTCAAGAAAATCTTTTACAGACCCTGCTTTACCAACTACATAGTTCACCTTTATATCTACACCCAATTCTTTAATTTTATCAATTTCCTTTTGAACAATATCCTTTGGTAATCTAAATTCAGGGATACCATACATTAACACACCACCGGGTACATGAAGTGCTTCAAAGATTGTTACAGAATGTCCCATTTTAGCTAAATCTCCAGCCGCAGTTAACCCAGCTGGTCCAGATCCAACTATGGCAACTTTTTTACCTGTGGGTTCCCCTACTTCCATAGAAGATGAGCTGTTTTCATTAGCAAATTCCCAATCAGCAACAAAGCGCTCTAAACGCCCAATTCCTACTGGGTCACCTTTTTTACCAATAACACAATACTTCTCACATTGAGCCTCTTGAGGACAAACACGGCCACATACAGCTGGAAGACTATTCTTTGTTTTAATCTCTCTGATAGCTTCCTTGTAATCCTTTTGTTTTATCGCACCAATGAATTTAGGAATATTTATCTCAACTGGACAACCCTTCATGCAATTAGGAACTTTGCATTCGAGACAACGATTTGCTTCCGCTAAAGCCTTCTCTTCATTGTATCCTAAAGCAACCTCATCAAAATTAGTAATTCTTTCTTTCGAATCTTGAACTGGCATTTCATGTTTAGTCTTTACTTTTCGTGACATTTACAAGCACCTCCATCGCTGTGATTTGTGGCAGCTTCTACCCTGTGCTCATCATCTTGATAGTACGCTAAACGACGGGCAGCCAGTTCAAAATCAACTTCATGTGCATCAAATTCAGGACCATCAACACATGCAAACTTTGTTTCGCCCCCAACACTCACTCTACAAGCACCACACATACCTGTGCCATCAAGCATAATAGGGTTTAAACTAACAGTTGTTTTTAATTCTAATGGTTTAGTGGTGGCAGCCACTGCTTTCATCATTGGCATAGGTCCAATTGCCCATACATGTTCTACTTCCACATCCTCTGCAACTTGTTTTATAACATCAGTCACAAAACCCTTATGACCATAACTGCCATCATCTGTACAAACATATAATTGATCACTTACATCAGCCATTTTCTCTTCCCAGAATAATAATTCTTTAGTTCGAGCACCAATGACAGAAATTACCTCATTCCCTGCTTCTTTTAGAGCCCTAGCAATGGGAAAGACTGGTGCAATACCTACTCCACCACCTACACAAACAACCCGACCTAATTTTTCAATCTCTGTGGCCTTGCCTAAAGGACCTACAAAATCAACAACATAATCGCCTTCTTCTAATTTGCCTAATTCTTTAGTAGAACGCCCAACCTCTTGAATTATAATAGTTACAGTCCCATCCTCACGATTAAAGTCTGCAATAGTTAAAGGTATTCTCTCGCCCTTTTCATCCGTACGCAGAACCACGAACTGACCAGGCTTTGCATTTTCTGAAACATGAGATGCTTCGATTTCGAACAATTTAATAACAGGTGATAGCACTTCTTTGCGAACAATTTTATACAATTGATCACCCCTCCATTCGTTTTAATTTTCACAAAACAACTTCTGCTTCTTCATAAAAAAATAAAGGTGAAATACCCCCCCTTATTGTAAGTTAAATGTAACAACTATACTAATATAATTATAATATACAAACCAATTTTTTTCCACCCTTATATAATTGATTTTTCAGAGAAAAGTAACTTCTATAAATTTATAATTTTAACATTTTTGAACTGAAATTTTAAAACACTTGACTGAGTGGCATTATTACGAAACTGTGGACAACTTGATGCTGTTCTTAATACGATTATAACAGGGTTTATGGCTTTTATGTTTAAAATTAGGCTCTGTTATATTCCTTGGATCTCTATATTTTAGGTGTTGTGGTACCATAAGTGAACATTGGAATTTTATAATCTGTGCAAATCTCGAGAGCGTTGGTATCAAGTAAATATTGAATTAGAATTATAACAGTTAACTGTAAAATAGCATAAAAAAATCACTCCCTTTGTCCAAGTATTATTGAACCACAAGAAAGTGATCTTCATATTTTAAGGTAAATTTTAGTTTGAATACTTTTTTGGTCAACCACTTGAATGCCCGTTATGTCTAAATGGTGGGCGGAACAGGGCTCGAACCTGTGACCCCCTGCTTGTAAGGCAGGTGCTCTCCCAGCTGAGCTATCCGCCCATATAATATTTCACTTTTTCAATGTTGAAATTGTTGGTGGGCGGAACAGGGCTCGAACCTGTGACCCCCTGCTTGTAAGGCAGGTGCTCTCCCAGCTGAGCTATCCGCCCATATGATAATTTCACTTTTTCAATGTCGAAATTGTTGGTGGGCGGAACAGGGCTCGAACCTGTGACCCCCTGCTTGTAAGGCAGGTGCTCTCCCAGCTGAGCTATCCGCCCTCTCAACTGAACAAATATAATTTTACAGTAAAATTTGTTATCTGTCAACTACAATTTCTAATAAATTTTCTTTGCTTAATTGTAAAATCAAATTGAACTAAATAAAAACTCCATAGTGGACCCAACTGTAATATAATTAAATCACCACAAAATAACTAATTATAGGAAGGGTGCCCACTATGGATTACTTTAATGATGCACCAACTTCTCGCAAGAATAAACATCTAAATGATTTCGAGCTAGGAAAAATCGAGTTACTGCATAAACAAGGCTACAGCCTAAACGCTATCGGTAAAATTTTAAATAGAGCATCAAACACAATTCATAATGAACCAAAAAGAGGTACAGTGACCTAGAAAAAAACCGAAAGAACTACGGACCTCAATTTAAGTTTTATAATGTATAATGTGAAGACTTCATCAATCATACTACAAATTTATTTTGAAATTCCAAATTTTCTTTGGATTCTATTTATGGGTCTCTCAAAATTACGTTGATGCAGGTTTACTCAATATTAAAAACATCGATCTACCGCTAAAGACTAGACACAGGAATAAACCTAAACGAATTAGAAAACATAACAAGATCTTAGGACGAGTATTAGAGAACGATCTAAATAAATACTCGTCAAGTATTCGGTCACTGGGAAATTGACACCGTGATTTTTAAGAAAACAAAAACTGAATCTGTGTTGCTAACTATTACTGAGAGGAAAACGTTTGCAGATCTAGCATAATTAAAGAAAACTAGCAACACCAAAGTTTACTTTACACATCCTTACTCTTCTAGAGAAAGAGAAACTGACGAACAACATATCGGCTTGATTAAACGTTGCATCCCAAAAGGGAAGAGTCTCTCTGATTTTTCATCACAACAATTATTAAAGTCTAAACCTTGGTGTAATACCTTACCCAGACGGATCCTTGGCTACTTATCTCCAGACGAGGCGTTCTTAGAACAGTGTAGTGTTCTACTTAAGTAACACTTTTTATATTACAGTTGGAAACTAGTTCAACTTAATATTGCAATTAGCTTTTGTTTTAAATATCATTTCTCACTAACTAACTTTCTAGCTAAAATCAAATATCCTGTATGTCCTATCATCGTATCTTCTGGTCGAAGTCTGTTTGGATTATGCTTTAATCTTCTTGCCATTAACTCAACAATCTCAATTAGAAAAAACTCGTTTTCTTTCAGCACTGGAATTACATCACTCACTTGATTATACGTCGGCACTAATATACCAAGATTTCCTGAAGGTTTTAGGGCTTCTCTTACTTGTTTAATTACATTACATGGTTCTGGTAAATCTATTATAAAAGCATCTAGGTCTCTTTCGTCTATTCCATTATCTATAGACCGATTTTTTAAATTAATGTTATCAAATTTAGTTCCTTTTGAAATGTTTTTAGTAATATTTTTAATAAAGTCATCTCTCTCTTCATATGTATAAACTTTCCCATCAGTCCCTACAGTTCTAGAAAGAGATAAAGTCATAGCTCCAGATCCAGTCCCTGCTTCGCCAACTACATCTCCTGGGGAAATATCTAAATTATAGATCAAATAACCTATTTCTTTTGGATACATTATTTGTGTCTTTCTTTCTAGCTTTTTATCTAAAAAATCTGCTAGTGTACATTCAAATAAAAAATACTTTTTTTTATTAACATAAAAAGAAGAACCAGGTGTCATATCATTAATTTCTTTTCCTGTCATAATTCCAGTAGGTAATTGTATTTGGTCTGCTTTCAGATCAACTACTTTTTTAAATTTTTTTCCATCAGTTATCATTCTCTTAGTTTCTAATCCGCTAGTCATATTAATCACCTCTTCTTAATATTTTGCATCAAACCCAAATTTGTTGTAATATATTCCTAAGGGAGGGATAATAATGAATTATGTTTATGGCCCTATCAATTCTCGTAGATTAGGGACTTCTCTTGGTATAAATATTACTCCTGATAGAGATTGTAGCTTAGACTGCATTTATTGTGAAGAAGGACTCCCAACTCAAAATTTAACTCTTTCTCGAAAAGAATACACAATAACTGACAATATCATAGATCAAATTTATAATAAAGTCGAATCTTTACCAACCAGCTTAGATTATATCACTTTCTCAGGTTCTGGAGAGCCTACATTACATAACAAACTAGGTACCATGATTAAAAAAATAAAAGCTCTAAATATTCCCATCGCTGTCATCACCAACTCAACTTTAATACATCTTGAAGAAGTTCAAGAAGACTTAATATATGCAGACTTAGTCATACCTTCCTTAGACGCTATTACACAAAAAACTCTACATCAAGTCAATAGGCCTCATCCTGAAATAAAGATACATAATATTAAAAATGGTTTAGAGAAGTTCAGTCATAAATTCCTTGGTCAGATCTGGCTAGAAATTTTATTAGTGTCCGGTGTAAATGATTCATATGAAGAACTAACACAACTTTCAAAATTTGTTAACAACTATATACTAGTAGATAAAGTACAGTTAAATACTATCAGTCGAACCACAACACTACCAGGAGCTTTTCCTGTAGCTTCAAATAAGCTACAAAAAATTTCTGATCTTTTTACTGCACCTGTAGAAATATTTTGTTAACTAGGGAGGTATCCGCTTTGGATATAACATTAACTACATCTAAACATATCGAGTTAATAGATATATCACAAGAAATAGAAAATTTCATTGATTCTAGTAAAATGGATAGTGAAACTATTACAATATTCGTGCCACATACAACTGCTGCAATCACAGTTAATGAAAACTGTGATAGTGATGTAGTAAATGACTTAGAAACTGCATTTAAAAAGCTAGTACCAAGCATTGCTTTTAGTCATATGGAAGGTAACAGTCCAGCTCATTTATTAAGTTCTTTAGTAGGATGTAGTATAACTTTACCAGTGAAGAACAATAAATTAGACTTAGGAACATGGCAAGGTGTCTTCTTTTGTGAATTTGATGGCCCTAGAACCAGAAGAGTTAAAATTCTGGTTTAGGGCACCTATTTATTTGTATAGCGGAAAATAAACTGTAAAAACACTTCCTTGACCTTGCTCACTTTTTACTTCAATTTTAGCATTATGTAGTTTTACTAATTCATTTACAATAGCAAGTCCCAAACCGGAGCTTTTATTTTCACTACTTCTTTCACGTGATTTATCAACTTTGTAAAATCTCTGAAATATATTAGGCTTTTCATCTTCAGGGATACCCTGACCATTATCTTCAACCTGGATTGCACACCATGTATCTTGTTTAAAGCTTCTCACTATAATTTGCCCTTTTTCAGGCGTGTACTGTATTGCATTATTTAATAAATTAACAATGATTTGTTTGACTCTATGTCTATCCCCAAAGAATGAATGATCATTTTCAATTTTATCAGTTTTTATTTGTTGTTTCTTTTTTTCTGCCATAGGTGTAACAGTTTCTATTGAACTTTCAATAACCTCTCGAGAGTACAAGAGTTCTTTTTCTAAGTTTAATTTTCCACTTTCCATAGTAGACAAGTCTAACAACTTATCTACCATTTTATTTAATTCGACTGCATTTTTCCATATAAGTTGTATGTAATAATCGTAATCATCCTTAGAAACAATACCATCTAACATTAACTCGCTATATCCTCGTATTGAACTTAAAGGCCCTCGAAATTCATGAGAAGCATTGTCAACTAGATTTTTTCTAGATATAGCCAACCTTTTTTGCTCTTTTATATTGTTTTCTATTTCTTGTGCAGCTAAGTTAAAAGTTTGTGATATTTTCCCTAGCTCATCATCCGTTTGCGATATCTCATCATCGCCATTTTTAGTAAAATCCCCTTTTGCTAACGCTTGGGCCGACTTATTAATTGAACTTAAAGGTCTAGTAATATTTTTTGACAACGTAAGTGCAAAAATAATGGCTATTAAAACCGCTATACCACCAGATGTTATTGTAATTCTACTTATATTTGCGATTGTGTCTTCTATACCCGCTAATTGAACACTCACACTTACTAATCCAACAACAACTTTTTTTTCGTCATTATCATTAAATTCTTCGTCAGGATTATTAATATAATTCTCTAAGTCTAAATCATCATCTTCATACTCATTTAAATCTTTATATATTGGAATCGCTATTAATAATCTCTCTGTTTGAGGACCTACAACTTTCTTGGTTAAAGAGTTTCCCATTAAAACATGTTCAATTTCTTGATCTTCAAATTCAACTGTCGCCTCATCATTTTCATCTGATAAATAATCTACAACAACAATATTTTCTCCCTGTTCATCAAAGACCCCTATTTCCGCTTCCATAGACCTTGACAGGGTTTGCGCTTTCTCAATAACTTCTTTTACATTATTTTCAATTAAAGGTTCTTCTAACATATCTGCGATCTTTCGTGCTTGCGTATTGACTTCCCACTCACGTGCACCATAAAAATACTCTTCAACTAAATATGACATAATCCCACTCAAAACTAATAATGTGACTAATATGACAACTAGATAGCTTAATATTAGTTTTGAGAATAAAGTTTGAGGTTTTAACTTATTCAACATCTTTTTTTACCTCTAATTTATATCCTACACCCCAAACAGTTTGTATATAGTTATAATCACTATGATTTTCGAGTTTTCTTCTTAATCTTTTAATATGCTCATCAACAGTCCTTGTACCACCAGCGAAAGAAAAACCCCAGATTTTCTCTAAGATATCTTCCCGTGTAAAAACTCTTCCTGCGTTTTTAACAAGTAAATAAATAAGTTCAAATTCTTTTGGAGGTAAGTCAAGTTCTTGGTTTTTAACATATACTTTATAGCTTTGTGAGTCAACTATTAGTTCTCCTTTTTCTAGCGTTTCATCAGCTTTTTTAAAATCTTGTTCGCGCCTAATTAGTGCACGTACTCTAGCGACTAGTTCACGCGGACTAAATGGTTTGGTGATATAATCATCAGCTCCTAACTTCAATCCCATAATTTTGTCATCTTCATCTACTTTTGCTGTTAACATAACAATAGGAACTTTATTATTATTTGTTAAGTTTCTTATTTTATAACATACTTCCCAACCATCCATTTCCGGCAACATAATATCAAGTATAATTGTTAGATATGATTTTTTTTCTACTAAGGATAATCCCGTATTTCCATCATAAGCTGTATCAACAACAAAACCTTCATGTTCTAGGGTCATCTTAACCATATTGCATAAATCTTTATCATCATCTAAAACTAAAATATTCTGTTCCACCATAATGAAACCTCCATGTAATTTTTTATTTATTATATTTAATTAGCTCTTAATTAAAATTTTCCTGCTAATAGGCAAGGTTTTACTAAAAATGTTATAATTAAAGTATGTAAATTTACTTAGTTTAAGGAGCGTGATCAAATGAGCAATTTCTCTCTACCTGAAAATTCTGGTGTTGCTGCTGTAGGATTGACAACAGATTTGATTTTACCTAATGATGACATTTCTGAAATAACTGCTAATACGGTAAAAAACATAGCTATTGATAACGATATAGTTTGTGTAACTGAAGCCGTTGTAGCTAGGTCTCAGAATCAATATGTTTCCTGCAAAGAATTAGCTGATGAAATTAAAGGAAATTTGAGTCTGTCACCTAAAAGTACTATTGGGGTTATCAGTCCAATAGCTAGTAGAAATAGATTCGCATTGATCTTAAAAGCTTTATCTTTAGCTACTGAAGGTGGCAAAGTTGTTGTTCAGTTCCCTATTCCTTTTGATGAAGTTGGAAATCAAGTTATGGATGAAAATTTCGCACAAACTCGTCTTCGTTTGAAAAAAACACTTCAAAGCTTAAGAGAGACTAGAGGTAGTACACCTCAGTTAAATGTATTGATTCGAGAAATTATTGCAGCTCTCAAACTTCAAGAATTAGGATACACTATTGAAAGTATAAGAAAAATAACTGGTAACGGTATCGCTGATTTAACTTTACGAACTCCAGACGGAACCTTAGCTGTTGCTGAAGTTACTTTTGAAGGACTTGAAAAAACTTCTCGTAAGGCAATAGGAGTACAAAATGATGTCCCTGGTGCACAAATTGCTCTTGCCATAGCTGTCAGTCTTGAACATAACACTATTACTATTGTAAATGCTAGTGAATATCTTTCCAACCAAAACTATGAAGTACAAACAATAAATTACGGAGATCAAATTAACTGTTATTATGATCCAGAGGCTATTTACACCGAAGAATTAGGAGATCGAACATTCCCACATCCTATTACTAATCAAGACTACCGAGAACTATATTTAGATATAATTCGGTCTACAGGGGCGCAAGGCAACGTAATTTTCACTAATAATCCACTAAAAGTTTACGAAATGGGTTATATAAATGGTATATGTATAGGCGCTGTACACGAAAGAAATAAATTAAAGGAACTTTTTAGTTCCTTTGGGGCAAAAGTGCCTGTTATTACTATAAAAGACATAGGAGATTCTCCATGGGGATTAGTAGGTTCTAATGTATCAGATATGGATTCAGGTATACTAAAACTATTACCTGATAACCCTCATGAAACAGCTGATGAAATTAAAGAGAAAATTAAAGATCTCACTAGTAAGAATGTAGAGGTTTTAATTTTTGGAGACGGTGCTTATAAAGATCCTGATACAGGCATATATGAATTAGCTGATCCTCACCCCGCTATTGGAGCTAGCACTGGCTTACGTGGAGCCTCATTACGTGAGGGCTCTAAATTAAAATTACAAGTCGACACACTACACAGACAAGGTCATAAAAAAGAAGAAATCAAAGACATACTGCTTAATACTAATGAAAGTACAAATGAAGATTTAGGTACTACCCCAAGAAGTGTAACGAGCATATTAGGATCGATGGCTGACTTAATTACAGGTTCTGCAGATGCAGGTACTCCAATTGTATTAGTAAGAGGGTTTAAGATAGATAATTAATCATAAAGTCTAAACTACTATAACTATAAAAAGGATTGAGTTCCTGTGGTGTACGTCTCAATCCTTTTATAGTTTTAAATGGTAAATAAGCAGAATTACGGCAATACTTAAGTTTAAAAATTTTTGCTTAATTGTAAAATCAATTTGAACTAAATAAAAACTCCATAGTGGACCCAACTGTAATATGATTAAATCACCACAAAATAACCAATTACAGGAAGGATGCACACTATGGATTACCTTAATAATACACCAACATCCCGCAAGAATAAACACTTAAATGACTTTGAGCGGGGACAAATTGAGCTACTAAATAGACAAGGGTACAATCCCAACTATATAGCAAAATTCTTGAACAGATCACCTAACACCATTCGAAATGAATTGAAAAGAGGCACTGTTACTCAGATCAAGCAGAATAAAGTCTGTGAGATCTATTACCCTGATGTAGGCCGAAGAGTATATAACTAAAATAGAAAGAACTGTGGACCCAAGTTTAAGTTTTTACAATGTGAAGAGTTTATAGCCTATGCTGCTGACTTATTTTGGAATTCTAACTTTTCTCTTGATGCCATCTGTGGCTCTGCCAAAAAGAATAAAGAATTTGCAAAAGAAACCATGGTATCAACTAAAACGCTGTACAATTACGTTGATGCAGGTCTACTAAACAGCAAAAATATTGATCTGCCCCTAAAGACTAGACGTTCTACCAAATCTAAACGGGTAAGGAAACACAAAAAGAATTTAGGTACTAGTATTAGTGAACGCCCTAAAGAGGTAGATAACCGCCAAGTCTTGGTCACTGGGAAATTGATACTTTGATTGGTAAGAAAACAAAAAATGAACCAGTTTTACTTACCATTACTGAAAGAGTAACTCGTAAAGAAATCATACGTAAGATTCCAGCAAAAACAACAGAAGCTGTGCAAGAGTGTCTAAAAACATAGCTATTGAAATGGGTGATAACTTTTCAAAGGTATTTAAAAGTTTTACAGCTGACAATGGCTTAGAGTTTGCTGAACTAGCTACATTAGAAGCAAATAACGAAATCAAGGTTTATTTCGCCCATCCTTACTCTTCTGAAGAAAGAGGCACTAATGAACGTCATAATGGACTTATTAGACGATTCATTCCCAAGGGCAAGAGCCTATTGGATTACTCATTAGATTCGATAGCTAAAGTTCAAGCCTGGTGCAACACTTTGCCCAGACGGATACTTGGTTATTTATCTCCAGATGAGCCATTCTTTGAACACTGTAGCGCTCTAATCAAGTGACATATATTACAGTTAGAAACATGTTCAATTTAATATTGCAATTTAGCTTTAAAAATTTTTTATCTACATAATCGAGTAGCAGGTAGATAATTAATTTATCTACCGACCTCTCACACCACTCAAGCGTACCGTCCGGTACTTGGCGGTTCAATGATTTAAGTGCAGTACCTCGTATCTTTTGGATATGTCATCATATCCAATTGATGCGAGGTATTCATTTGTTAATGACCTTGATAATATCCAGCTATTGGCTATCCTCCAATAGCCTTTCCGAGTGTTTGCCCATTCCCAGGCTTTACCTTTAGTTATTCCAAGTCGTCTGAAGTTCTTGAACCTCGCACTTATTTTCTTCCACTGCTTCCACAAGTACATTCGAATTCTACACCTAATCCATTCGTTAAGAGCAGTAATTCTTTTCTTCATATCTGCAATAGCAAAATAACCCAACCAGCCTGTAATGAATTTTTTAAGTTCTTTAAGTATCTGTTGAATCGACCTGCCACGCTTACGACTTGTTATCTGCCGTACCCTGTCCTTGAACCGTTTTATGGACTTTTGGTGTGGTCGTCTTCCAGCCTTGCCTCTAACTTTGTAGAGGGAGAAGCCAAGAAACTTAAGCTTAAGTGGGCTCCCAGTGTTGCTCTTTCTCGGTTTACCTTAAGTTTTAATTTCTCTTCAAGGTACTTTATACAGCTGTTCATTACTCTTTCAACGGCTCTTTTACTCTTAACGTAGATAACACAATCATCGGCCTACCTCACAAATTTATGTCCTCTACCCTCAAGTAGGCGATCAAAACTAGTGAGATAAATGTTACTAAGTAATGGGGACAGGTTTCCACCTTGCGGAGTGCCTTTGGTAGTAGGTTTTAAAAGCCCATTTGTCATAACCCCACTCTTTAAGAATGAGCGTATGAGTCGTATGATGGTTTCATCCTTTACCTATTCCCTTACCATACCTATTAACAAGTCATGGTTCACGGTATCAAAATATTTTGTTAGGTCTATGTCAACTGCATATTTGTAGCCTTGTTCGTAGTATTCTTTTGCTCTTTTGATCGCTTGCTGGGCATTGCGGTTTGGTCTAAACCCAAAGCTATTATTAGAAAATTTCGGTTCAAATATTGGCTGCAGTACTTGCACTAGTGCCTGTTGAACCATGTGGTCCATGACTGTTGGGACCCCAAGAAGCCTTACCCCACCATCAGGTTTGGGTATTTCCACTTGTCTGACTGGCTGAGGTTTGTATCTCGCACTTCTCAGGCTCTTTTGAAATGCATCCTTATTTTCTATACATGTTAACTTAAAAGTACCCCACCATTTCAGTTGAAAAATCCCCCACTTTAGAATAGAATCCCCTTGTATGTATTTAATCTAAAGGGGTTCGGGGGTTCGGGGGTTCGGGGGAGAATGATAACATTGAAAGATAAACAAGCAATAATTTTAAAACATTACCATGATGGAAAATCACAAAGTGCAATTCATCGAGAGACTGGTATTGATAGAAAAACAGTCAGGAAATACATTAAAGAATACAGGCAAATAGAGCTGAACTTTCAAATGGGAAAGACCAAAGTGAGGAATTAGTTCAAAGTATAGAGGAAAAACCAAGATATGATACTAGCAACCGCAGTAAAGTAAAATTAACCGATGAAGTATTAGATCAAATTAAGTACCATCTTCAAGAAAATGAGAAAAAACGTAATAGTGGCCGCAAAAAACAGCAAAAGAAAAAGATAGATATTTACGAAGCGCTATTAGATGATGGATTTAGCATTGGCTACACCACAGTATGTAATGCTGTACGATCATTAGAAAAAAAATATAGAAAGTCTTACATAAAGCAAAGTTATTCCCCCGGCCAAGTTGAATTTGACTGGGGAGATGTAAAACTAACCATCGATGGCAAGCCTATAACATTACAGCTAGCAGTGTTCACAGGTGCCCTTGGTAATTACAGGTATGCCGTACTGTTTTACAATCAAAAAACAGAAAGCTTTCTACAAGCTCATGCAGTTTTCTTTGAACACCTTATAGGGAGTTACCATCAGTTAGTATACGATAACACTAGAGTAGCAGTTAAAAAATTTGTTGGCCCTTCAGAAAAAGAACCGACTGAATCACTATTAAAATTATCCCTATACTATGGCTTTGACTTTAGATTCTGTAACGCTAAATCTGGATGGGAGAAGGGCCATGTAGAGAGAAGTGTGGAGTATGTCAGAAGAAAAGCTTTTAGCTTTCAAGATGAATTTGACTTTATTCTAAAAGCTCAAGAATACTTGGCCCAAGTTTGTGAACATCTAAACTCTAAGCCCCAGGCGGCAAACAATAATAAAAGTGCTCTAGAAATACTAGAGGAAGAAAGAGCGTTTTTACTCCCTCACCTCCCTCCGTATGATTCAGCACGGACTGCTGAACTTAGAGTAGACAAATACTCTACTGTCTGTATTGATAATTGTCACTATTCTGTACCTGATCGGTATGTGGAGGAATTTATTTTTGCCAAAATTTATCCTAAACACATTAAGTGCTACTATAATAGCCGGTTAATAGCAGAGCATGAGAAAAACACGGTTACAAACAGTGGAGTATACAAATTCAACACTACCAAAAAACACTCAAAAAAAAGCCCGGTGCACTTGCAGGAAGCTTAGCCCTAAAGCAAGCATAACCGGAACTAAAAAAGAATATACCATTAATATTATACCTCAAAATCAAAAGACTTCATACAGTTAATAGAAATCATCGGTGAAAAAGGCTGGGACAAAGTCAAAAAGGCTATTGATTCCCTAGATCATATTTCACCAAATGAGATATCTAATGAAAAGATTCAGGTTCTCTGTAACCGAAATGAGGAATTAGAAATTCCTAAAAACGAAACAGTTACAGAAATTAGATCAAAAAATACATTATCATCCTATGATCAGCTT
>NZ_NIQC01000014.1 GCF_002216005.1 Natranaerobius trueperi | reverse complement strand
TTGATTTCTATTTGCACTTTCAATAAATGCCATCGCCATTAACTCTTTTACTATAATAAATTCGAAAGCGATGGCTGATACCATCTTTTTTGAAATTTTTTCTGCTTAATTGTTAGACAATCTGGCGTACCGTTCGGTACTTGGCGGTTCAATGATCCTGAGTGCAGTACCTCGTACCTTTGGATATGTCATCATATCCAATTATTCTAAAATATCCATTCGGAGTTTGAGGACGTTTATAAGGCATTACAAGATGAACATCTTCTTCTAAAAGAAAGTTCGTAATCGTAGGTGTTTTGTAACCGGCATCCACGACTACTATCTCGAGCTTTTTAACTAGTTCTTTAATATTGTTAAACACATCAAAAAATACTTGACTGTCATGTACATTTGTAGCTTCTACAATACTACCTAATACAAAACCTTTCTTGTCGCAAGCAGTATGCCAGTTGTAAGCAAATAATCGTTAGCGCTCATTCTTAACAAGTAACCACTTTCCGAAACTGTTGTGCTTACTTTTCCGGATTTCTGTCGACCTATGTTTATTTCTTGATCTAATTTTCCCTGATATGCTCTGGTTTCAGTGCGAACTTTTTTTAAACCTACGTTCATAGTTCTTTTCAAATCTTGAAAAGTGGGGTACCGGATCATATAAACCTAAGCCTAAAAACCAACGGTACGCTACATTGGTTTCAATCTCTTTTATGGTCTGTCTCATAGATTTATCCAAAACAGATAATGATTTAACACTATTTTTATTAAAACCACTGGATCTATGCTTGGACGACCTATGTCTTTCGAATAATGATCTTAAACTAAATCATAGATGAATCAAATCAATAGCTTCATCTATTTTCTAACCAAGGATCTTTAGGCACCAAATCGTCCAGCATTACTATTTCTGCTGCTTTTCGCTTTTCTCTTTCTTGCTTGTTTAGCACCTTTATCACGTCGGATTATTTTTCCGAAATTACTATTCTACAAAAAAAGCTTGTCGACCTGCCTAAATTAATAGACTTTGTCGACAAGCTAAGGGGAGTGCAACTGCACTCCCTTATTGTTCCATTTGTTTAGCAAGAAATCCTGCTGCAGTTTCTGCTATTTTCAACTCTAAATCAGTCATCGTCTTTTCTTTTTCTTTAGTACCAATTAAAACTGAACCAATAGCATCCCCTTGAGCTATTATTGGAGCTACAACTTCAGATTTGAACTTACTTTTCTGGTCATCATCAGCCTCTTGGTAATAAGGATGCTGTTCAGGATCTTCGATTTTAAGTGCCTGTCGCTCTTCCATTGCTCTTTCCACTGCTGGAGATAGAGGTTTGTTTAAAAATTCTTTTTTAGGAGTACCTGCTACAGCTATCACCATATCTCGATCAGATATACAAGCAATATGTCCAGTACTTTCGTAGATGGAATCCACATATTCGTCAGCAAATTCACCTAGCTCACCTATTGGAGAATATTTTTTTAGTATAACTTCACCTTCTCTGTCTACAAAGATCTCAAGTGGATCGCCTTCCCTAATCCTAAGAGTCCGTCTAATTTCTTTTGGTATAACTACGCGCCCTAGATCATCTATTCTTCGGACAATGCCAGTGGCTTTCAAATTTAAACCTCCTTTTTCAATGCATTGTGTCTTAACTTTAGTATTAATTTCTTTGGAGAGTTTTATACAAGAAAGTCATTTTCCACCACTAGACCAAAATATATCATCATTCAGACAAGAGTTGTTGTAAAGAATTCAACACATCTTCTACTAGTGACAACAATTTATCCTCATTTAAATTCTTAACATTAATCTTCAAAGATATATTTTCAGAGTACGATGCAACCGTGATCTTTCCAGGGAATTTTTGTGTTAATTGTAATAACTTTTCTCCACTGACCTTGTTATCTGGGTCAAAATGTACTATAATCCAATGACCTGATTTGCTTACTAAATTTATACCAGCATTTTTTGCGACAACTTTAATTCTAGAAATTTGAATTAAGTTTATAACTGCTTGAGGTAAAGGACCAAACCTATCTTTCAATTCTTCTTTTAAATCTTCAGATTCTTGATAAGAGTTGATTCCCCCAACTTTTTTGTAAATTGCAATTTTTTGTTCGTGATCAGAAATATAAGAAGCTGGTATATAAGCATTTATATTAAGCTCGACTTTAATTACATCATTTAAATCTTTTTGTCCCTCAATTTCTTTAGTTTCATCAATATTATTTCCTTCTTGAAGCTCATTTACAGCATCTTTTAACATTTTAGTGTACATATCAAACCCAACAGCCATAATAAATCCATGTTGTTCTGGACCTAAAATATTTCCGGCTCCTCTTATTTCTAAATCTCTTAGTGCAAGCTTAAAACCTGCGCCCAATTCTGTAAATTCCTTTATTGCCTTTAGCCTTTTTTCAGCATCTTGCGTCAATACTTTATCTTTTTGATAAGTCAAGTAAGCATAGGCCATCCTATTAGATCTGCCGACTCGTCCCCTTAATTGATAAAGTTGGCTGAGGCCCATTTTATCAGCCTGGTTTATGATGATAGTATTTACATTTTGTATATCTAATCCAGCTTCTACTATAGAAGTAGCCACCAAAACATCCTTTTCACCGTTTAAAAACTCTAGCATAACTTTCTCTAATTGCTTTTCAGCCATCTGACCATGCCCTACACCCACCCGAGCTTCAGGCACTAATCGCGAAATTTCCTTTGCTATAGTATTAATTCCCTGTATTCTATTATTTACTACATAAACCTGACCACCTCTATTTAATTCACGAGTAATAGCTTCTCGTATCAATTGCGGAGAGTACTCCATTACATATGTTTGAACTGGATACCGACCCTCCGGAGGTGTTTCAATAACACTTAAATCTCTTACACCCACCAAAGACATGTGTAATGTCCTAGGTATTGGCGTTGCTGTCATTGTTAAAACATCGACATTTTTCTTCAATAATTTAATTTTTTCTTTATGTTGAACTCCGAATCGTTGTTCTTCATCTATTATCAATAACCCTAAATCTTTAAACTTCATGTCTTTACTTAGTAATTTGTGAGTTCCAATTAATATTTCTGCATTCCCATCTTTAATTTCTTTTTTCACACTGTCCTGTTCTTTTTTAGTGCTAAATCTACTGAGTACTCTAACATCAATGGGATAAGGTGCAAATCTTTCTTTAAAGGTTTGATAGTGTTGTTGTGCAAGAATGGTAGTGGGCACAAGAACACAAACTTGTTTCCCTTCCATAACAACCTTAAAAGCTCCTCGCATGGCAACTTCCGTCTTTCCATAACCAACGTCTCCACAAAGTAATCTGTCCATCACTTTTTCTGACTCTAAGTCCTTTTTAATATCAGATACAGCCTTTTCTTGGTCAGGTGTTAATTCATGAGGAAAGTAATCTTCAAATTCCTTTTGCCAGGGAGTGTCTTCACTAAAAGCATACCCTTTTTTAGAAGATCTTTCAGCGTATAGCTTGATTAAATCTTGGGCAAGTTCTTTCACTGACGACTTAACTTTTTGCTTTACTTTTTTCCATTCGTTACTTCCCAAGGAATATAATTTTGGAGATTTACCCTCTTTTCCTACATATTTTTGAATCTCATTAATCTGATCAGTAGGTACATATAAACTATCATCACCAGCATACTTAATATGCAAATAATCTCTATACAAACCATTCACTTCTAAAGTCTTAATACCTAAGTATTTACCTATACCGTGTTTTTCATGGACAACGTAATCTTCTACTTTTAACTCTCTGTAATCTGAGACCTTAACAGTGTTTTTATTATCTTGGTTTTGAGCACCTCTTCGTCGGCTAATCTTTTTTTGGTGTTCTCCCCATAATTCTTTAAAAGTTATTACAGCTAATTTACTTTCTTGCAATATAAAACCAGTAGAAAGTTCTCCCACTGTGATAATAACCTGTCCACTATTAGATGCATCCAATGTTTTTTCTAACGCAATATTTGCCCCTATCTCTTCTTCTTTTAAGTTATCTCTAAGGGTTTTTGCACGTTCAGGAGAAGGTGTGAATAGAACAATTTGATATCCATCCTGTACCCATTGAGATAGTTCTTTTATAAAGAAGTTCCACTGTCCATAAAATTGTGTCATAGGTTTTACTGGTACAGTGAAAGTCTCGTTTACTTTTCCAAAAGGTAATTGCCTTAAAAAGTTAGCTGAATAAATAGTATTTTTTTTGGTCTCTGTTAACATATCTTGAATGGAGTAGAACAGATCACTTTCAGATGGTAATATTTTACCTTCCTCTACTAAAGACTCAGATAACTCAGTAGTTTCATTAGCATAGAAATCCGCACTTTCTTGTATCCGGTGAGGTTCATCTACCCATAATAAAGAGTCGTTTGATAAGTAATCTGTCAATATTCCATAATTATTAGGATAAAAAAACCTTAAATATCTATGAAATTGTGGGTCCGAGATACCATTTCTTATAGCTTCTAGATCCCTAACTACTCTATCTTGTAAATTTTGCGCTTGTTGTTCTAGCCCACCCTTAATAAGTCTTCCTTTCTGTCTATTGAGTTCTTTTTCAATATTATTAGTTGCTTCATCTATATCGATTGTTTCATCAATCACTAGCTGCCCCGCAGGTTCAACTGATAAATGTTGAAATTCTTCTAACGATCTTTGTGTAGCTAGATCAAAGCTACGAATAGACTCTATTTCATCATCGAAAAATTCAATTCGTATAGGAAAGTCAGATGTCATAGGATAAATATCTAATATTCCGCCTCTATGACTAAAATGTCCTTTTTGTTCTACCATAGACACATTTTCATAACCCATAGCTAATAGTTTTTCGAGTATAAAAGTTGGCGAGACAGTATCACCAACTTTTATACTCAGTTTTGTTTTGAAAACTTTGTTAGCCGGTGACATTTTTTCTTGAGCTGCTTTTAAAGGAAATACATATATAGCTGGTTTTTTATTTAATAAGGCTTTCATAGTCCTTGAACGCTGAATATTAACATCTTTACTATGCCAAGTTAGTTCAAAAGGATAGACTTGATGGTCAGAGTAATAAAAAACTTCTTCGTGTTTTAAGAGATTTTTTAAGTCCCCATATAGTTGTTCCCCACGCGAATTATTATATGTCAGTACAACAACTGGATTGTCAATTTTTTTAAATGTTCCAGCTATTAATAGAGCTGTCTCACTTCCAGACAAACCAGAAACAAGTCTGTTATCTCTTAACTTATTTTGATCAGGTAAAATCTTTTGAAATATTTTATTTTCTTTGATTAACTGTGTTAAAAAACTCATTACTTTCCCCCCACCACAATGGCGCATATTTTAACTTAATTTTATTACACTTCTAAAAAATTATATTCTTAACATTATTTTGTGTCAACTATTTTTAGTTTGAGAAACTTTGATGATAAAAAAATTCCATGAAATATGGGCTAAAACACTAACACCTATTCCTATAATTAAATAGTCTGTCACTATATATACTAGTACAGTTATAAAGCCAAAAAAAGTGTGTCCTGCAAGGGAGCTTAATGCGCCCCCAAGTGACCTTAAAAAAATATAATCCCTTATAGCTTCAATGACCCCTATACCGACATGTGTTAATAAAATTGGTGTATTAAATATAATAGCCATTGTAGTTTTAGTACTTTCTTCAATCAAAGGTGCTAAAAATTCGATTAAAAAAATTTTTTCCTTATTAACTACACTAAATTTCAATACAAATTTATTATAAAAATAGATTACAAAAAATGATACTATAATTGACTTAAAAAAGTTCACTTAAACACCCCTGAGTATATTATTTAATATAATTTAGTAATATATTCTTATCTAATTAAATATAAAGTCTCTAAGTTTGGGCATACTATTAGTAAATATATTAGCTCAAAATTAGCAGGAGGTCAGAAATGCCTAATTTATTAGTAACCACATTTATAGCAATGGCTATTGCCTCAGATGCTTTTTCAGTATCTCTAGGTATAGGTACAAAATCAATAAGTTACTCACGAGTTGGAATCGTTTCTATAACTGTAGCTACTTTTCACGTTATTATGCCCTTGATTGGGCTTTATCTTGGAGATTTTATGGCTGGCTATTTAGAAGAGATAGGAGAAATTTTAGGTGGTGCCCTGTTATTGTTTATTGGCTATCGTATGATTCGTGAGCATTTCAATACGGAAGAAGAAGAGTCTACAATGGACTTTACTAAAGGTACTGGTCTATTGATTTTCGCAGTATCTGTAAGTATTGATGCTTTAACGGCTGGTTTTACTCTAGGTCTTGCAGGGGCAGCATCTATTGTGACTGCAATTATATTTGGGGTTGTAGCTTTAGTAATGACGGGTTTAGGTTTATTCTTAGGACAACATCTACAAGGAATTTTGAAAGGTAAGGGAGAGTTAATAGGTGGATCTTTAATCATCTTAATTGGCCTTTACTTTATAATATTCTAAACAACTACAGGGACTTCTATACGAAGTCCCTGTAGTTGTTTTAATAGAAGACAGTTCCACCTGGCCCAATTGGTAATCCAAGTACAAACCAAACTACTAACATTAAAGTCCAAGCAATTAAAAATGCCACAGAATACGGAAGCATAGTTGAAATTAGTGTACCAATTCCAACCTTTGGATCATATTTTTTAGCAAAAGCTATAATTACAGCGAAATAAGGCATAAGTGGTGAAATGATGTTTGTAACAGAATCACCAATTCTGTAAGCCATTTGAGTAAACTCTGGAGAATAACCTAAATACATCAACATAGGAACAAATACCGGAGCCATGATTGCCCATTTAGCAGAAGCACTTCCTACGAATAAGTTTATAAGTCCAGCTACTACAACAAAAGCCACAATTAGAGGTAAACCTGTAAAGCCAACGACCTCTAAAAACTCTGCCCCAGCAACGGCTAAAATAGTACCGATATTAGACCATTCAAAATATGCGACAAACTGCCCTGCTGCAAAGGCAAGAGCTATATAACCACCCATATCAGACATTGAATCCGACATGTATTTGGCTACATCGCCACTTCCTTTAATGCTCTTCGCACTAAGACCATAAGCAATTCCTGGAAATAAAAATAAGATTGCTATTATTGGTACCATTCCACCCATAAAAGCTGCATCTGCAGTTAAAAGCTCGCCATCTGCATCCCTTAAAATAGCATCAGACGGAACAGTCCAATATAGGAAGACTGTTACTGCTATAAGCAATGCTATAATTGCTGAACGTAAACCTTTTTTCTCAGTTCCAGTTAGTTCTTGTAAGTCTTCCTTATAATCACCTGTATATTCACCAAATCTTGGTGCAACCACTAACTCAGTAACAAGTGTACCAACAATAGTTACTACAAATGTTGATATAAACATAAAGAAGTAGTTAACCGAAGGAGCCACTGAATATCCTTCTTCAACGAATTCAGCTGCTTCTGCAGTTATACCTGCAAGCATTGGATCTAATGTTCCAAGAACTATATTTGCACTAAATCCACCAGAAACACCAGCAAATGCTGCTGCAAGACCTACTAGTGGGTGACGCCCTTTAGCTGCAAATATGATTGCACCTAGGGGGACTAAAACCACATAGCCAGCATCAGAAGCAACGTTTGATAAAATACCTACAAACACTACAGCAGCAGTTAATAACTTAGTAGGGGCGTTTAAAATTAGACTTTTCAATACAGAACTTATTAGTCCAGACTTATCTGCTACCCCCACACCAAGCATTGCCACCAAAACAACACCGAGTGGGGCGAATCCTGTGAAATTATCTACGGCCTCTGAAAACACTCTTTGAATACCTTCTTCAGAGAGTAAATTAAAAGCCTCGACAGTTTCACCTGTTCCAGGGTGCTCAACTTCAACTCCCGCAGCTGCAACTACCGCTGACGCAACTAAAGCTAGCCCAGCAAGAATGAAGAATAAAATAATGGGATGCGGTAATTTGTTACCTACATTTTCTATAAAATTCAGAATTTTATCAATGATGCCACTTTTTTCTGGATTTTGAGGCGCTTGCGGTGAGCTCGTTTCACTTTTACTCATTGCTTCTCCTCCCTCCAAATGATAAAAATTTTATTTGTATACATTATTTATTAAACCAAAGTAATATTCCTGTGTCAACTTACAATTGATACCAAAAAAAATATTTATTTACTGTTTACTTGGTTCATCGCTATATTGATGCCATGTTCTACGAATAGCTCGACTGTTCTTGCAGCTTCATTTAGTTGGGATTCAACTATTTTATACTGCTCCTTTGTAAAATTACCCATAACATAAGAAGCTGGATTCTCTCCTGAATGTGGACGTCCAATGCCACATCGTAGTCTAGAAAAACTCTTATCTCCAAGATTTTCAACTATAGACTTCAAACCATTATGCCCACCTGTACCACCAGTTGGACGCAACTTTAGTTCTCCAAGTTGTAGATCCATATCATCATATATAACTAGAATGTCCTCGTTTTTAATGTTAAAATAATCTTGCCATAACTTAACAGCATGCCCACTTCTATTCATATATGTTAATGGCTTAACCGCAATTAACTTCTCACCATTTAAAAATATCTCATTCCAGAAAGATTGAAATTTGAGTTTTGTGATGGAAACATTGCGGTCCTCTCCTAGTCTATCAACAGCCATAAAACCGATATTGTGTCTATTCCATTGATATTTTTTTCCTGGATTGCCTAGTCCGACTATTAATTTCATGTAATCCCTCCTACAAGTATTCAAAATTAAAGGGCGCAACCTAAAATTGCGCCCTTCCTTTCAAAATATTATTATTCAGAACCTTCTTCCTCGTCTTCTTCAGCTTCTTCTGATTCTTCATCAGTAGATTCTTCTTCAGGAGCTACTACTGACATAATAGTTTCATCAGGATGAGTGATAAGCTCTGATCCTTCTGGTAAAGGAAGGTCTCCTACATTTATGCTTCCGTTCAAATCAACTTCACTTACATCTACTACAATATCATCTGGAATTTGGGTAGGAAGACATTCAATCTCTACTTCTCTTAGCTGATATTGTGCAACCCCACCAGCTTCTACACCTTTAGGTTCTCCTTCAATGTTAATAGGTACATTGACCTGAATCTTTTCTTTTAAGTCAATAGTATGGAAATCAACGTGTAAGTAAAATCCTTTAATCGGATCTTTTTGGATTTCTTTGAAAACGACAGGATAAGTTTCACCATTGTCTAATTTCAGATCAAGCAAAACATTATCTCCAGCTGCGGTGGATAATGCATCAAATAGTTCTCTTCTGTTAACCTGGATTTTTGTGCTACCTGTTTCTCTTCCATATAGCACACCTGGAATTTGATCCTGTTCTCGTAACTTTTTCACTTCACTTTTTCTTGTCACTTCTCTCACTTTTACAGCAAGTTCTTTCCTTTCCATCTATAATACCCCTTTCTGTGTTTACCCTATTAATTATCTATTTCAAAAACATACCAGCACTAGTATATCTATTTTTAGATATTTAGTCAAACATATCTTATTGTTCAAACAATTTACTAACAGACATTCGATTATGAACTCTAAGGATAGCTTCTCCAATTAATGGAGCTACAGATAATACCTTTATTTTGTCTAACTGTTTTTCTTTAGGAAGTGGAATACTATTAGTTACCACAATTTCTTCAATTGGAGCTTTAGCTAACCTTTCGACAGCTGGGCCACTTAATACTGGATGAGTACAACATGCATAAACCTTATTAGCTCCATGTTCTAAAAGTGCTTCTGATGCAAGAGCCATAGTCCCTGCGGTATCGATTATGTCATCAATCATGATTGCAGTTCTATTTTCAACTTCTCCCACTACATTCATTATTTCTGCTACGTTTGCATCAGGGCGCCTCTTATCTATAATAGCTATTGGACAATTTAGGACTTCTGCTAATGCCCTTGCTCGTGGTACACCGCCCATATCCGGCGAAACAACAACCAAGTCATCCATTCCTTTTTCTTTAAAGTAATCACCTAAAATAGGTCCTCCAAGTAGGTGGTCAACAGGTATATCAAAAAAACCTTGTATTTGTTGAGCATGGAGGTCCATAGTAATCACTCTATCTGCTCCAGCAGTTTCTAATAAATCTGCAAGTAATTTGGCTGTTATTGGATCACGTGCACGAGCTTTTCGATCCTTTCTAGCGTAACCATAGTAAGGAACAACTACATTTATGTTTTGAGCCGAAGCCCGTTTAAAAGCATCTAACATTATTAATAATTCCATAACATTTTCATTAGAAGGATAACATATTGGTTGAACTACAAAAACGTCTGAACCTCTAACACTTTCTTCAATAATAACATCAATTTCACCATCACTAAACCGAACCGGTTTTGCTTGCCCCATATCCACTCCTAAATATTCAGTGATTTCTTTAGTAAGTGCTGGGTTTGCATTTCCAGTGAAAATTTTAATACTTCCTGTTTCAGCCATAATTATACCTCCCATTAGTTTGTTCGATTATTTTTTACCCAATCTTCTTTGATGGTTTGTCTTGACCGGGCAATAGCTAAACTTTCCTTTGGAACTTCATCAGTAATAGTACTTCCGGCAGCTACGAAAGCGTTTTCTTTAATAGTTACTGGTGCAACTAAGTTAGAATTACAACCAATAAATGCTCCATCATTAATTGTAGTACGATGTTTTTTTTCACCATCGTAGTTTACAATTATACTACCAGCTCCTAAATTAACTTTCTTACCAATATCAGCATCACCTATATACGCTAAATGATTGGCTTTACTACCTTCTCTAAGAGTTGAGTTTTTAATCTCTACAAAGTTTCCAACCTTAACATTTCGATATAATACTGAACCAGGCCTAATTTGAGCATAAGGGCCAATGTTAACATTACTATGAATTTCACTATCTATAATCTTAGATTTTTCAATTGAACATGACTCTTTTATTATAGAATTAGAAATATCAGTTTCTGGCCCTATTGTACAAAACGAGGAAATTTGTGAATTATTCCGAAGAATAGTGTTTGGATAAATAACAGAATCTTGACCTATAGTAACTTCTGGATCTATATAAGTTCTATCCGAATCAACAATAGTAACACCTTGTTGCATATGAAATTCATTAATTTCTTTACGCATGAGTCTTTCTGCATGAGATAGGTCAACACGATCATTTATCCCCATAGTTCTATAAGCGTTTTCTATCTGAAATCCTAATACTTGTTTTCCTTGATTATATAAATTTTCTATAACATCAGTTAAATAATACTCTCCTTGATTATTACCAGTACCTAATCCATCTAAGGCAGTAAATAATTCTGCAGTATTAAATAACATAATCCCTGTATTTATCTCAGAAATACCCTTTTGTTGACTATTAGCATCTGCTTCCTCTACTATTTTTTTTATTTTATTTGACTCAGCTCTAATTATTCTACCATACCCAGTAGGGTCTTTTTCTTCAACTGTTAAAACAGTGCATACAGAGTTATTTTTATTGTGATAATTAATAATTGCTTCTAGCTCTTCTTCTGTTATCATAGGAGTATCCCCTAATAAAATCAGGGTATTCTTTTTAAAATTATTATTTTTTGTACATAAAACAGCATGCCCGGTACCTAATTGTTTTTCTTGTACCGTTGTAGTAACATCTTTATAATTAAAATTTTCTTTAAGAAATTGTTCAACCTGATTTTTACCATGACCAACAACTACTTTTTGATCAGCAGTAACTTTTCGAGCAACTGAAAGTATATACCACAACATAGGTTTATTACAAACATTATGAAGCACTTTTGGGGTTTCAGACTTCATCCTTGTTCCCTTACCCGCAGCTAAAATAATTGCACTCACAGCAGTCACCCAATCCCTCCATCCTAACTATGTTCTTGATTATTATATCATAAGTGTACTGTAACCAAAAGAGGAGCTGATATCAGCTCCTCGCTAGCTAATTATTTCAACTTATCCCTGATAGGCTTCTAATATTTTTGATTGTATTTTTTGCCTTAATTCGTTATTCGTAGGATGTACTATGTCCTTGTATTCATCATTTTTAGTCTTTCTACTAGGCATTGCTACAAATAAACCATTCTTGCCTTCTATTATTTTTATTCCATGTATAGCTAAAGAATCTGCAAGAATAATTGACACTAGTGCTTTAACTTTGCCATCTTTTTGCATAGGATAGATTTTAACATCAGAAATCTCCACTGACCCTTTCACCACCTATAATAATAAATTTTAATAACTATTCGACATTTTTTATATAATACCTTTTAATTTCTAATAAATTTTTCAGGTAAATTCATTCGCAAATCAATATCTTTGTATTCTTCATCAATTTTATTAATTATCCCAAAAGATAAGTAGTCTGTAATCAATTTATCTTGAGCTTGTCCCCGTTCTAATAATACGCCTTTACCAACCACCTTACTTTCAAATTCTTTCGTTAAATTCTTCAAGCCTTTTAGTGTTCCACCTTGTTTCATAAAATCATCGATAAGCAACACTCTACTATTCTTTTCAATGGCCCGTGTAGGAAGTGACATAGTTTGAATTTTATTACTAGAACCGGAAATATAATTAATAGAAATAACAGCACCCTCTGTCACTCGACTATTATTTCTAGCTATAGCTAAAGGGATCCCTAGATAATCTGCTGTAACACCTGCTAATAAAATACCCTTTGTTTCAATTGTTAAAACAATATCTGGTTGATCATTTATAAAGTATCCCGCAAAGATTCCCCCTACCTTTTTAAGCAAGTCAGGATCAGAGACTATATCACTCATGTACAAATATCCACCAGGTAAAATACGTTTTTGGTCTGTTAATCTATTTTCTAATTCGGAGAGAGTATTTGCTATAGTTTCACTTGACTGTCTTGGTATAAATTTAATTCCACCATGCTTTCCTGCAAGAGTATACAATGTTCCTTCACCTGATTCTTCTAAGTAGTTCTTTATTTGGGCCAAGTCCTCACTAATAGTTGATTTAGCTGCACCAAGGTTGTCTACGAAATACTTCAATGAAATGGTTTTACCTGGATTAGACATAAGCTTTTGTGTCATAAAAAATATTCTTTTCGTCTTTGATTGCTTTATACTTGTCATTTTGCCACCTCTTTCATCTAGCTAAACACAAGCTTCGTCAGAAATGATTTCCTGAGCAAGTTTCAAATCACTAATTTTATCAATATCTATACCTAACTCTGGATGTGTAGAAACTATAACTTTTACTTTAATATTTAAAATCTGAGAAATTTTTTGTTCAGCCTGATTTAATGATAACTTTCCTAATAAAAATTGGGTTAAAAAGCCAACACCAAAGTTCATAGCTAATCGAAATGGGTTTTTCCTTTGTCCTATTAATCTATCTACTGATTCATAACAAGGTCTAATTTTTTGAGGATTTAAATAAAATATATTTCCTCCAGTAAAATTACCATCTATTAAGTTTACATAAGTTCTTTCAACACCAGGAAATCTCAGATTATTCTGTTCTTTTGGAATAACAGGATAAAATAAATCAAATTTATTATTACAGGAACGGACAAAATCATCTATTGCTTTTGAAGTAATTAGTGGAATATCAGAGGTTACTACCAAAATATTTTCTGTTGCGTTAATTTTTTGTATTCCTTTTATTACATTATCTAATACTTTTCCTGACTCATGTTCCTCTACTACAGTACCAGTAAAATTAGAAAGACAATTATTTAAACTATCTACTGGTCCTACAACTACAATTTCTTTTACATACTCCGATTCTTCTAGAGCTGAAATAATGTAACGAATCATTGGTTTTCCATTAATCTCAAGAAAGGCTTTATTAGTCACATATTCAGATGTACTTGAAATTAATGCTATCTCTTTTGAAGATTCGGAGCTTCCTGCAAGCACTACACATTTCACCATATCAATGCTCCTTTCCCACGCCCTTGTCGCGTGGTGTCGTGAGAAATATCTCGTGTTCAGGCATTTCCTTAAGTAAGCTTTTTTTAACATTATATGCATCTAAATAACTTTCGAACACACCAAAAATAGTTGGACCACTTCCACTCATTCTTACAGTTAAAGCACCAAAGTCTAATAGACGCTTAGTTAAATCTAACAATTCAGGGTGCCACCCGAAAACGACATTCTCCATTTTATTATACATGTTTTCTATAACTTTATACAGACTCCCTTTTGACAAGGCTGAAATAATTTTGTCAGCTCTAGAATCCGCTTCATCAGTTGGGTTAACCGCTTTATATACTTGTCCTGTACTAACACCAAACGGTGGTTTTACAAGTAGAATATAGCACTGTGGAAGAGTTGAAGCATTAGTCAACTTTTCACCACGTCCTTCAGCCAAGCTTGTTCCCCCTAATAAACAGAAAGGTACATCAGAACCAATTTCAGAGGCTAGATAAGCTAATTGTTCTTGTTTTATCTGAAGTTCTAATAATTCTGCTATCCCCCAAATGGTAGCAGCAGCATCACTACTACCACCCGCTAATCCTGCAGCTACAGGAATCTCTTTGTCAACTACAATCTTTAGTGGTGGTATTTGATAGTATTCTTGTAATAACCTAATTGACTTAATAATAAGATTATCGTCATTTTCAGGAATATCAGCATTTATAACTTCTAATTGCACATCCTCTAAACTTTTATCCACTGATATGGTTAGTCTATCACAAAGAGAAACTGTTTGCATAACCATTTTCACTTCATGATACCCATCAAATCTTTTTTCTAACACATCTAAGTATAGGTTGATTTTAGCAGGAGCCTCTACCTTAATAGTTTTATCCCTCACCCTAAACACCTCTTTATATACTTTTGTTCTATCATAACATTAACTAGACGAGGGTAAAACCTTTTTATATTCTTCCTTGTTCGAGTATACTTGATCTATCGGTACTGGAGTTGGTTCAATTCCTAATTCTTTGGCAGCTTCAAAAAAACTATCCAACTTTTCATAAAAAACTACAACCAATTCTTGCTCGCTAGCCTCCTGCACGGCTTTCTTAATAGCTTCTGTTTCACATAATTTTTTCTCAATTAATAACTCTTCTGACATTTCAGTTTCAAGAGAAGTTACTAGTAAGTCTGCCACTTCACCTGCTTTCCTTCCTCGAAGGTCTTCGTCCTCCTTTACTATCACTTTTTTTAAACAATCTCTATAACCTTTTACAACTTCTCCAGTTTCTTTTATTAAATCATTATTTCTGTCTCCAGGTACTCCTACTACACTTACCAACCTGTCTTTAGATATATTTTTGGCTAAATTCATGACTTTTTCTATCCCTGCAGGGTTATGACCGTAGTCAACAAGAATCAGTTTGTTCTCACATCTAAAAATATTGCATCTCCCCGGAGTGTTATCATAAGACGGGGATAATTCTTGTAAGTACTCATAAGCATCTTGCGATTTCAAACCAAAACCTATCACACTTGCTAGAGAAGCTAAAGCATTTTCAACATTATGCTCGGCTATTCCTCCAAGAGTTAAAGGTAATTCTTCTAATTTTCCAAGTCGATTTTCAACATTACCGTAAGCAAATATAATGTCCCCATTCTTGATAAATAAGGCTTTTCCGCCAATACTTAAATGTTTTCTAATATAATAGTTGTTCGATTCCTTAGAAAAGAAAATTACTTCAGCACGAGCTCTTTCTAGAAAATGCTTCACGTATTTGTCATCGGCATTTAAAATTACTTTACCTTCTTTTTCTACAGCTTCTACTACAAGGCTTTTTACATATATTAAATCATTAATAGTTTCAATTCCGTCTTGTCCAATATGATCCGAGTCTATATTAGTTACTATTGCTACTTTTGCATCTAAATAACCTAAACCTTCTCTTGCTAATCCTCCTCGAGCAGTTTCAAATACACAGGCCTCAACTTGAGGATCTTTTAAAATAGTTTTAGCACTTTTAGGTCCAGTTGTATCTCCAGAAATTATCTGTTTTCCGTTAATGTAGATTCCTTCAGTAGTTGTTGTACCAACTTTTTTCCCTGCACTTCTTAAAATATAATCTATTGCCCTAACAGTTGTTGTTTTACCATTAGTACCGGTCACTGAAATAATAGGAGCTCTAACATCTTTTTGATCAGGAAAAAGGTGATCAATAATATACTTCCCTGTAGGACGTGGTTTACCTTCAGTGGGATGTTCATGCATTCTTATTCCAGGGGCTGCATTAATCTCAATTATTGCACTGTTCTCGGACTCCATTGGTTTAGAAATATCTTTCGTAACTAAATCAACACCACCAATATCAAGCCCTATAACTTTTACCGCTCTAATCGCAGTTTCTTTAGTCTCTTCAGGAATTATATCTGTTACATCTATACTCGTACCACCAGTACTCAAATTAGCACTCTCTCTAAGATACACTGTTTCTTCTAGTTTTGGAACATAATTCATTGTCATGTTATTTCGAGCTAAAACCATATTCACTACAGGATCTAATTGGATTTTTGATAATGGTTTTTCATGACCAGCTCCCCGTAAAGGATTTCTATTTTCTAGATCCACAAGTTCTCTGATAGAATGCTCTCCGTCACCTATAACATGGGCTGGAATTCTTTGAGCTCCTGCTACTAACTTATCTCCTACTACTAGCAACCTGTAATGCTTTCCTTCTATGTGTTGTTCTACTATAACTTCATCTCCATATCCTAATGCAACTTTAAAAGCAGTTCTTGCTTCTTTCTCAGTTGTAATATTTAGAGTAACTCCTTTACCTTGATTCCCATCTCTAGGCTTAATAACTGTTGGGTATCCTATTTCTTCACATACCTTAACAGCTTCATCTTCTTCCCTCGCTACTTTTCCATATGGTACTGGAATTCCTAAATCGTCTAAAACTTTATTAGTTTGAGTTTTATCACAAGCAACATCAACTCCAATAACAGAAGATTTATCTGTCACAGTTGCTTGAATTCTTTTTTGGTATATACCAGTTCCTAATTGGTACATACTAGCATCGTCTAAACTTATGTAAGGAATATTTTTCTCTTTAGCAGCATTTAAAATCGCTTCTGTACTAGGACCTAGTTTTGTTTCATTTACTTCTTCTTTTATTTCACATATGATCTTTTCAATCTCAATCTTTTCTCCATTAATCATTTTTTCTACTACTTCTACTGCACACCGAAGCGCTAATTCTGCTCCAGCTTCATTCACTTGTTCTATAACCACTTTATATACCCCAGGTTCATCACCTCTACGCGTTGTACCATAATATGTCCCTATACCTGCTAAATTCATTAATTCTAAAGTTACATGTTCTACAATATGACCTGCTAATGTTCCTTCTCTTACACGCTCTAAAAAGCCACCAGGATAACCTCTAGAGCATCTATGCTCTCGTATATCAGGCAATATCTCTTTTAATCTATTATGTATCCATAAAAACTGATCTGATGTAACATCCTTTAATTCACCAAGGTGTAAATTAGCTATTAATACAGGATGGTGACTATAAATATTTTTTCCCTGTATTTTTTTAACACTTCTAATTTCCATTATCCTTCCTCCTTATTTAGAAGTGATTTCCGATGATATAAGTCAAATGAATAGTTTGCTGGTAACACATGAAGTGTCAAATTAGTTAAAGCTAACGGTTGGTTATCTGCTTCTTCTGATACATTTGTATTAGCGATAGTTTGACCATCGATTACAGTTACAGTTCCACTTCCCTCAACACTCATTTGACTTTTATCATTCACTACTACAGCTGTATCCTCATCAATCCCTAAACCAATTATAAATGGGTTTTGTGCTACAGCTGATAATAAGCGTCCTATTCGACCTCGTTGTGCAAAATGTTGATCTATAGCAGCTTCTTTTAAAAAACCTAATCCATGAGATAATGCAACAGAATTTTTTGCAGGGGAAGTTTCATCTATACCTTCTACAATCATAGTATCTGTAATAGCAGCCGCACCTGCACTGGTGCCTGCAATAACGGTTCCGGATCTATAACACTCATGAAGGACACCATCAAACTTTGTTCCTCCTAATATACTTGTAATTCTTAACTGATCACCACCAGTAAAAAATACACCTGTAAACTTGTTTAATTTTTCACTTATATCAGGTGAATTTGCATGTTCTCTTGTCTGTATATCTAGCACTTCAACTTTTGATGCACCTAGGTCATAAAATATATCTTGGTACTGTAAGCCAGCTTCTTGAGGATATAATGTTGCAGTCGGGATCACTGCTATCTCACTATCTTTACCACCAGCAAGATCAACTATTTTTTTAAGAATCAAGCAGTCCTCTTCCTTATCTTCATTACCTCCAATTATAACTAAATTACCTACTGACTTTTCTCCCATGCAAAAATTCCTCCTATCTTTAATCACATATAGATATTTTTTCCAAATAAGTTGGGTTCTATACAAAAACAAAAAAAGGCACTCCTACTAGGAGTGCCCAATTAAGTATTTATTTATAACGTATGATTCTATCAGTTTTTGAAAGCCCGGGGATCCTACCTCTCTTGGCTACAGGTTCGCCTTCAACTTCTTTAATATCCATTGTCATATCATTAGCTCTTGATCCTGCAATATAACTTCCTACCCCAAAAGCATCAACGCCTTCATCTTTTAATTCTGTTATTCGTTCAGGTGTAATACCACCTGAAGCCAGTATGTTAACATGTGAATAACCTTCCTGGTTAAGGCGCGCTCGTACTTCACGTACTAAGCCTGACGTTACACCACCTCGTTCTGAAGGGGTATCTAATCTTACACCATTTAAGTTTTCTGATAATGATCTAGCTAACCTTAAAGATTCTTCGGCTTCATCTTTAAATGTATCAACTAACACAATACGTGGATCACCACTCGGCATAGATTCATGATAAGCCCTAGCAACTTTCAAAGTATCCCCGACTATCAAGAACACTGCATGTGGTACTGTACCTGTAGGTTGTTTTCCCATAAGTTTTGCACCAAGTATACAACTACAACCATCAAATCCAGCTACCAGTGCTGATCTTTCCATCACAGGAGCTACAGCTGGGTGGAGATGTCTAGCTCCAAAACAAATCAACTTTTTATCAGGACCCGCAGCGTCGCGACATTCTTTCGCTGCTTTAGCCCAGCCAGCTGAAGATGCTAATATCCCTAATAAAGGCGTTTCGTAAATTCCTACTTGGCTATAAGGACCTGTTATTCTCATTACAGCCTCTTTAGCTTCAAAGGATTCTCCTTCAGGCAAAGCCCATACCTTCAGATTATTGTCATCAGCCAACAGCCCCATAGCTTCCTCTGTCCCAGCCATTAATCCAGGCTTAGATGCAAAGATTTCAACAGTAACCTCTTTATCTACTAAATCCATGTAATTGAGAATTTCTTGGGTCCGTACAAAATATATATCTGTGGTACCACCTTTTAGTATCTCATCATGATTTGCTGAGTAAAGCCGTCGGTCGCTGTTTATACTCCAATTATTAACATTGTTCAATGAATTCATTCTCTCCATCTACTCAACCCCTTTCCAAAAACTTTAACTTAATTGTTAATATCGATATTTTCTTTTGAATCGTTCTTTCTGTCTTTTTGATGATTTTTTCTTTTTAACTTTTTCAATGGTTATATAACTAACCATAAGTACAATTCCACCTAAACTAGCTCTAAACCACCATCTAGTATTTATTGCCTGGTTAATATCCTCTCCAAAATAAACAGAAGTACTTATTAGTTCTTCGCCATCAGCAATCCACTTAACCGTTCCTGCTTTCTTTCCTTGTTCAATTGGTGCTTTTATTGATTTTTTTAGCTCCAATTCTTGTTTTACTTCTGTACGACTTTTAGATATAGGAAGTTTCACATCTTCTTTAACAATTAAGGGAGATTTCTGTGCCCCATTTATTATACTAACCTCTTTTAATATATCGTCTTTTTCCATTAACTTTGTGTTAAGGTAATTATCAAAGCCATAATCCAAAAGAGTTTTAGCATCTTCAAATATCACATCACCTGTAGCAGACATTAGTACAGCAATCAAGGTCATATCATCTCGTTCAGCAGCAGCTACAAAAGTACGATTAGCAGCTCGTGTGTAACCAGTTTTTACACCTATAGCTCCTTCATAATTATTTAATAATTGATTTCTACTTACGAGCATTCTTTCCTCTTCTTTATCAGGCCAGGGTATAGTTATATTGTTAGTTTTAGCTATTTTACGAAATTTAGGGTTCTGTAATGCTTCTCTGGTAATTACAGCTAAATCAAAAGCACTAGTCTTATGCCCTTTCTCTGTCAGTCCATGTGGATTTTTATAGCTTGTATTAATAGCACCTAATTCTTTTGCACGTTCATTCATTTTGTTAGCAAACTCCTCTACAGAACCGGAAACATGCTCCGCTGCAGCTATTGCTCCATCATTAGCTGACTGAACCATTATACCATATAACAAATTTCTGACACTTATTTTATCATCAAGCCCTAAATACATGGAAGAACCCGGTGTTCCGTAAGCTTTAGGACTTACCTCTACTATTTCTCTTAATGAACAGTTTTCCATTAATAAAAGAGAGGTCATTATTTTAGTCGTACTAGCAGGATGCATTTTTCTATGTTTATCTTTATCAAAAAGAACCTTTCCAGAATCCATTTCCATTAAAACAGCTGTTTCTGACGTAATCTCGGGTTGATCTTGATGTCTAGCAAAACTTTTTGAATTACTAGTTGTTAAAAATATAATTATAATAAAAAAATAGATAATTACTGTAATGAAGTTTTTAGAATTTTTCAAAAAAGCCCCCCCTTTTAGCCGTCTGTTCTATTATAACGGAATTGATAACTAACTTTCAATAGTATGTCAGGAATAGGTGGCCCTTTATTGCAATAATTATAATTAAGCTTTTTTATAGGGAGGAGAGGACTAATGTTCGAAAGTATTTTTGTCACTTTTTTATTAGTATTTTTAGCTGAATTGGGTGATAAAACTCAACTAGCCACTATGTTACTTGCCACACAAAAAAAATCTGCTATAGGTGTTTTTATCGGAGCTTCAACTGCTTTAGTACTTTCTGCATTAATTGGTGTTACTCTTGGACATTATTTATCTAAATTGGTACCTGAACATATTCTCAAGATTGGAGCCGGTATTTCTTTTATAGTCATTGGTGTTTTCTTATTGTGGGCACCAAAAGGTTAATCTAATTGCATAAATTAGGGTCCACCTAAGGGACTCTAATTTATGCAAAAAAAGTAGCCTTTACGGCTACTAAAATTATTTTTGATTTATAAATAATTTTTGTCCCTCAAAAATAAGGTCAATATCTTTTATACTATTGGCCTCAGCCAACTCGTTTACATCAACATTGAACTTATGGGCTATATCATAGAGCGTTTCACCTTTTTGTACAATATATACTTTTAGAGATGGTTTTTTTCTCTTTTCCCCTCTGTCTTTCTTTTCTCTTATTGCTACTACAACTTCTACACTTTCTGTATCAACTACTTCTACTAAAGCTTGGATAACTGCTCTCATATTAATTACTGATGGATCTTCTTTCTCTACTTCTGTTTTAATAAAATCTAATCTAGGTAGATAAAATATATTACTGTTTTCATTTATTCCAGCTATTTTAAATGTTTTTTGAGAAGTAATTTCTTTACTAGATTCCTCTATGTCTCCAGTTTCTAATTGATACTTAAAACTCATAAAAAATATCGTCTCAAGTTTCACTCTATCATCTTTTTGTTCTATAATTTCATAGTCAATATCAAAATCAACGCTAACCAACTCTGATAAAGGATTATCTAACTGTATATCTTCTAAAAGATTAATTTTCTCAGATGTTCTTCCCTTTACAACAGAAGTAGTTATCTTATCTGAATCAATATATCCCTCTCCTACCTCTAGATCAGAGACTATTGTTTTTTCAATTTTTTTTCGAACAACGGCAAAAAAGTCTATTGTTATATAAGTATTTAATTGATTATCTTCTTTAGATAAATTATACTCAATATCATTAATTCTCACAAGTTCATCCACATTCATTTCAGGTGTAATACCAGTAATCTCAATGGATTCTTCAAATTCCTTTGTGAAAGTTTCGCTTTGGAGTTCATCAGTTTCCATATCGATATATTTACATAGTTTAGTTAAAGTTCCTCTAACTAATATTTCATTATTATCTATTTTTGTTTCCACATTATCAATTTGAACATCTAATGATTCAATTTGATCCGTTAAATTCGACAGAGGTAATGAATATTCGAATGAAGATGTAGTAGTTTCTAATGATACAAACCGATCTATACTAATAGTATCTTTTGTTACTCCCTGTTCCTCTTCTTTCATGTCGGTAGCAATCTCTAAGTTTAGTTGATCTATAACTACACTAAAAACTTCTATTTTAGCTACTAATGTATATCTTCTATCTCTATCTGACTCTTCGTCATAATGTTTTTCTATGTCTACAGTTTCTATTCTAGCCCAAGTTTTAACTTTATGATGTTTCAACGCACCTGGAATATTTACATCACACATAAAGTTCAAACTCACAGGTTTTTCCTTGTTCTCACCTAATGAATCAATGTAATTTATAGTTAGTTCTAATTGACCTGATACATCAACTTTATCATAATTAGCTTCACTATTAATATTACTTAGCTGCTTATCTCTAAGTTCCATTATTTCTGAAACTTCAGAGTCAAATTGAATTTCCTCTGTAATCTTAGTAATACGCCCTGCCTTACCGATTAAGCTGTCAAGTTTTAAACGTTCTTTCTCTAAAGCTTTCTTATGATCAGCCATCTCCGCCCTCCTCCTTATAAATCAAAAATACTTTCTCTTAGAATCTATTATATAAGTATGAAATAAATTCTTGTTTTGTGTTTATCTTTAAGAGAAATAACAAAACAAATAATTCGAACAGGTGTAGTTTAGGACTCATATATTGTACTAACTCCCAAAAAACAATATGAACTGCTTATTAAGGATTAGGGCTTAAAGGAGGGAAGAGATATGGCAAAAAAATGGACTAATAAAGAAATACAATTGCTAAAAAAAATGTATCCACATGAAGATAGAAAAACATTAGAACAAACTTTTAACCGTAGTATGGCTGCAGTAACTTTTAAAGCTAATAGTTTGAACTTAAAAAGACAAAAGTATTGGACTAAGAAAGAAGAAGAGTTGTTAAAAAAATATTACCCAAAACTTTCTGATTCTGAGTTATCAAATTTACTAGATAGAAGTATCGCAAGTATTAGAAATAAGGCAAGTCGATTAAGTTTAAGAAAAGAAAATAAAAACTCTTCTTCAAAACCTTGGACCCAAGAAGAAATCAAAACATTAAAAAAAATATATCCAAAGACAAATAAAAACCAATTAGAAGAAAGGTTTCAAAGATCTATGAATGCTATTAGAAATAAAGCATTTCAACTAAACTTAAAGAGAAAACCAAATAAAAAAGGTCCTGATTAGGACCTTTTTTATTTGGCAGCTAAATTCCATGGCTTGTCATCTATTAAAGTCAATTCAACAGCTTTTGTTAACACATCTGCATAATTAAAAGTAAATCTTTGGCTATAAGATGATTCGTCAACTCTTATTATGAATAATGATGGATAGGTACTTTCTAAGACACCTTCTTTTTCAATAACTTTTTTTCTGCCACCATTTGCTTTTAATTTTATTTTCTTTCCAACACATTGGTCGAGGGAATCTTTGATTTCACCCAGTGAGTTTTTTGCTGGCATTTTTTTCACCCCTATACTAATGTAACATAACAGAGGTAAAATGTCAAATGTATCACTTAATTGTAGCAAGTAATTCTTGTTCTTGTCAAGGGAAAATTAGCTACTTAGTATATTTATCTGCAACTTTTGACGCTCCAAAGGAATTTGGTTTTATCTTGGGTGAAAAACCACTTCCAATAACCATGCCGACAACCTCTCGTATTAAATCTTTAGTGTCACCGCTTTCCCCAACATCTAAATGAATTTCTAGGTTAAAGTTTTCTTCTTTAATACTAGAATCTTTGAGTTTTTTAAATATTTCCCCTGCTATTTCAACACTTAAAGAGGTTTCGAAAAATATTTTATGTCGTAAAGATGTAATATTATCTTCATACTTCTTGGTAAAAAAATACCTAGCACCTTTACCTTCCTTATGCACTATAATAGCTGTTACAAAACAGCAACGGTCCTGAATGTTCTGTGAATCTGTTCCTATTATTAGATTGAATTTATCTTTAGGATTATTAACGATACAATCAACAATATCCCAATAAACCTCTGTAAGATTTAGTGAACCGCGCGAAGGACTTCGGTACATATTTTTTTACCACTACCTTTCTAAGATTCTATCTTACTTTAAGATTATTATAAATTGTCTCAAAAATTTCACCAAACTTTTCAGTTGAAAGCTCCTCAGCTCTAGCATCTTTGGCTACATTAGTTTGTGCTAGAAACTCAATCAATTCAGATTTACTACCTTCATAAATACTTACGATATTATTTACAAATGTTTTTCTTCTACTAGAAAAAGACTTGTTTATAAAGTTGATAAATACTTGTTCATCTTGTACAGGTATTTTGGGTTCATCTCTTTTTTTAAGATTGACTACTGAAGAGGAAACTTTTGGTTTAGGGTAAAAAACATTATTGGGTACATCAAATGCTAATTGGGCCTTAAAGTAAAAGTCTAAAATCACAGAAATTGCACCATAATTTTTACTTCCTGGAATAGCTGTAAACCGTTCTGCTACTTCTTTTTGAACCATAAGGACCATACGATCTATAGGTTGGCGTTCTCTAGCTAATTTCATCACTAGCGGGGTAGTTATATAATATGGTAAATTAGCTACCACTTTTAATTGCTTTTCATCCTCATTCTTTATTATATTATTAAAATCAACTTTTAATGCATCACCTATAATTATATCAGTATTATCATACCTCTCTAAATTCTTCTCTAAAATAGGTATTAGTCTATTGTCTAACTCAATTGCTATTACTTTTTTTGAAACTTCAGCCATTTGTACTGTCATTGTTCCTAATCCAGGACCAATCTCTACAACTTTATCATGATTTTTTAATTCAGCAGTAGCTATAATCTTTTTAATGATATTCTGATCTACTAGAAAATTTTGACCGAAACTTTTTTTTGGATGAATACCAAAATTGCCTAATAGTTCTGCTACTCTTTTGGGGGAATATAAGTTCATCTAATTCACTCCTAGGTTAAAAACTTTTATCACCATAACTTATAACTTCTAGATTAACATCTCCTACACCATAAGGTGCAAAACCGATCTTTAGCAGATTTATTTCGATAGATCGATAACTCTTCCTTCAACAAATGGACCTCTATCGTTTATTTTAACTATCACTCTTTTTTCAGTATTAAGAATGTAACTTGTACTATAGACCCCATAGGTAAGCTAGAGTGGGTAATTGTCAAGTAGTACATATCGTATTCTTGTCCACTATAAGCTATTTGCCCATGAAATTTAGATCCATACCATCATGATGCTTCTTCGGTTTCTGTCTCTATAAATCAACCCCGTCGACATCTTCAATATAACTAAATTATGAGGTTCCTAGGCCTTTGATTATTTTATCAACTGGTTCTTTTTGATATTAAACTGTTTTTCTTTTGATATAAATTCTTCGCCTAAATAGATCACTTTAATCCGTTCTTAAGAAAACCATTCTGACCTTCTTGTATAATATAATTTCTTTCTCTCCTTTTAACATATCATCTGTTTTAATTTTCTCTTTGTCAAATGACAACACTTCATTTTTTCTTTAATATCAGTATACCACCTATTTATTTTTAAATACATCGAACTTGTTTCAGAGTTTAATTCTGAAACAAGTTCGATTTCATTTTTGTCTCTAAATTCTAAGTCTAGATCTTTTTTAACATCTTCTTTTTGTAGTTTTTTATATATTCTAATTCTTTATCCTTTTCTCATCAAAAACTACAATAACATCCGAATCCATCATTAACGCAATATTTACTCCAAATACTGCAATAAGAAAAACACAATTAGAAATAATACTATCTTAAATATATCCAAACTTTTTTCACTAAATTTCTCCTTAAATTTTAAACAGGTTTGAAGCATTTTCCCCTGTTATAGATACTACCTCTTGAAAGTCAACGTTCTTTATTTCTGCTATAGCTTCTGCTACTAGTCTTACATAAGCCGGTTCATTTATCTTTCCTCTAAAGGGCTCAGGGGATAAGTAAGGGCAATCAGTTTCTACCATTAATCTTGATAACGGCACTTGTTTTACAACTTTTCGTAATTCTTCAGCCTTCTTAAAAGTAATATTTCCTGTAAAAGAGATAAAGTAACCTAGATCCAAAGCCTTATCAGCAATTTTCTCATCTCCTGCAAAACAATGAAAAACTCCGAATACTTCATTTTTAAACTCTTCTAAAATCTCTAACGTATCTTCATGAGCTGCTCTGTCATGTATAATAACAGGTAGTTGTAACTCGTTAGCTAGTTCAAGCTGTTTTATAAACGTTTCTTTTTGGTTCTTTTTAGGCGAGTAGTTCCGGTAATAATCTAAACCCATCTCACCTAGTGCAACAACATATTCTCGGTTATCTTGCACAAGTTTCTTTATCTCTTCAATATAATTATCTGGTAACTCTTCTGTATCATGAGGGTGAATACCAACACTTGCAAAAATTTCCGGATATCTTTTGGCAAATTCAATAGATTTTTGTGAAGACTCCAAAGTAATACCTACATTAATTATCCTAGATACCCCTTTTTGTTTAGCCCTAGAAACTACTCTATCTAAATCTGGGGCTAATTTTTTTGAGTCTAAATGAGCATGTGTATCTATTAGTACCATTTAGTTCACCTGACTTCCATTTTTTATTTCTTTATCCGGAAATCCTGAAAGTATAGTATCACCAGTTTTATCATCAGTAGCAGCTAAAATCATACCTTCTGATTTAACCCCTTTTATTTTTACTGGTTTTAAGTTTACAACCATCATCACTTGGCGGCCAACCAGGTCCTCTTCAGTATAGTGTTCCTTTATACCAGCTACTACTTGTCTTTTTTCGAACCCTAAATCTACTTGTAGTTTCCAGAGTTTATCTGCTCCTTGAATACTTTCAACAGACGTAATTGTAGCTACCCTTAAATCAAGTTCTTTGAAAGTTTCAATATCAGTTTGTTGTTTTACTGGTAAATAAGCATCTTCATTTTCTGAAGTTTCATTATCTTCATCTTGGTTTGTTACAAAAGATTCGACCTCTTGAGAGATATCTAATCTAGGAAACAAAGGTTTCCCTTTGGAAACTTTTATATTTGTCGAGATATGCCCCCAGTCTAAAATACTTTCGTATTTGTGTAAGCTAGCATCTTCACTTATTCCAAGTTGTTCCCATATTTTCTTAGGTGTTCTAGGCATAAAAGGAGATAAGTAAATAGCTATATGTCTTAATGATTCAGCTAAATTATATAAAACTGTACCTAATCGCTCTTTTTTGTGAGGGTCTTTTCCTAGATTCCATGGTTCAGTTTCATCAATATATTTATTTGATCTCCCTACAAACTCCCAAAGAACTTTCAACGCTTCAGAAAAATCTAACCCATTCATATGTTTGTCAATCTTATCAGGAACTTCTTTAGCCTTAGCTATTAAAGCTTTATCTATTTCGTTTTGTTCTGCTGGTTCCGGAATCATACCATCGAAATATTTATCAATCATAGCTATAGTTCTATTTAGTAGGTTACCAAGATCATTAGCCAAGTCATAGTTAATTCTTTGTACTAATGCTTCCAATGTAAAAACCCCATCAGAACCAAAAGGTATTTCTCTTAATAAATAATATCTAATCGCATCAGAACCATATCTTTCAGCCAGTACTTCAGGATCTACAACATTACCCTTTGATTTACTCATTTTACCATCATTAAGTAATAACCAACCATGTCCAAATACTTGCTTTGGAAGGGGTAGGTTTAGCGCCATTAAGAAAATAGGCCAGTAAATCGTATGGAATCTTACAATTTCTTTACCTACTAAATGTACATCACAAGGCCAATATCTCTTATATAAAGAATCATCCTCTGATAAATAACCTAATGCTGTCAAGTAATTAGTTAGCGCATCTAACCAAACATAGACTACATGATCAGTATCCATGGGAACTTCTATTCCCCACTTAAAAGTAGTCCTTGAAACACATAAATCTTCAAGACCAGGTTTCAAAAAGTTGTTTATCATTTCTTTTTTTCTTGATTCTGGCTGAATAAATTCTGGGTTATTTTCAATATGCTCTAATAATCTGTCTGCATATTTACTCATTCTAAAAAAGTAACTTTCTTCTTTTACCCATTCAACCTTACGACCACAATCAGGACAAACTTGTTCATTATCTAACTGTCTACTCAACCAAAATGACTCACAAGGAGTACAATACCATCCTTCATATTTATCTTTGTAGATATCTCCTTGATCATAGAATTTTTGAAAGATCTTTTGAACGATTTTTTTGTGCCTCTCTTCAGTTGTACGAATAAAGTCATCATAGTTTATATCTAACGTATTCCATAAATCTTTAGTCATATCCACAATTTCATCAACAAACTCCTGTGGACTTTTATTTTGTTCTTTGGCCTTTCTTTCTATTTTTTGACCATGTTCATCCGTCCCCGTTAAAAACATTACGTCATACCCTGTTAAGCTCTTATACCGCGCCATACAATCAGCTGCTACAGTAGTATACGAGTGACCAATGTGCAATTTATCACTAGGATAATAGATAGGGGTTGTAATATAAAAAGTACCTTTCTCTGCCATCGTTTTTACCTCCTCTGCATTATTAAAGACGAAAAGCCTTCACGTTTAAAAGAAGGCTTTTTTAGTTTATCCATTACACTTTATCAAATTACAAGACAAAGTTCATAGATATGATACACTGCTAGAATTTATCAAAATTATAACAAATAAATTATGACGTTACAAGAAAACCAAACTTCAGCTGTATATTTTTACTAAAATTGTATTTTTTTCTTTTAATTTCTTAACTTTTTTGGTATACTGTAAGTATATGGTTGTCGAAAGTTGTCAAAAAAGGAGGGAATATAATGAAATCTACTGGTTTAGTTAGAAAAGTTGATGAATTAGGCAGAATTGTTATACCCATTGAATTAAGACGTAACTTAGGTATTGAACAACGAGATTCACTAGAGATCTACATTGAAGGTGAAAATATTATACTTAAGAAATACGAACCTGCCTGTATTTTTTGTGGTACTGCTCAAGATGGGGAAATGATTCATCATAAAGGTAAAAACATTTGTAGAACATGTGCTAAAGAATTATCTAATAGTTAAGGACAAGCATTTAACAAAATACCACAATAGTCTATGCTCCCCTTAAGTAACAGATTTAAATATTTAATCTGTTACTTAAGGGGAGCATTTTATTATCCATCAACATTACTGATCGTTTTTTTCTTTTTCTAATTTCAAAGCTTTTTTATAAACTTCTCGTTTAGGTTCATCTCTTAACTTACTCACTAACTTTATTGCATCTTTTTTTGAGAAACCTTCTCCTATTACTTCATGTAAATGTTCTTCAGTCGTTAGTTTCGAAAAATAGTTTTCCACTCCCGCATTATCGATTCCCTCAACTAGTAAGGTGATTTCTCCTTTAAAATTTCTACTTTCTAACTTAGAAATTAGGTCATTAGCAGTACCACGTATAAATTCTTCATGTATCTTAGTAAGTTCTCTTGCGATTACAATCTCCCTATCAGTTAAATGTGGCTCTAACTCTCTTAAGGTATTTAACATCCTAGATGAATTCTCATAAAGTACAACGGTACTTTCACTAGAAATTATTTTATTTAAAAATTGTTTTCTTTGAGCACCTTTTCCAGGTATGAATCCCAAAAAAAGAAAAGAACCGGTATCTAATCCCGAAGCTGCCAATCCTGTTATTACAGCTGATGGACCAGGTAATGAAATTACTGTCAAAGAATTATCAATAGCTTCTCTTACTAAGTATTTTCCTGGATCTGATATAGAAGGTGTCCCTGCATCTGAAACCAAAGCTACATCGAATCCTTGATTTAGTTTATGTACCAAGTTTTCACCTTTTTTCTCCTGATTAAATTTGTGATAACTTATAAGGTTCTGATGATAAATATCTAAATGATTAAGAAGTTTTTTAGTTCTTCTAGTATCCTCACAAGCTATAATATTAACATTTTTCAAACAATCAATTACTCTTAATGTAATGTCCTTTAAATTTCCTATTGGCGTTGGACAAATATATAATTTACCTTTGTTATTACTATCCATTTTACCACCTCTCTTCTACTTTTTCCCAAAGAATAAACAATAAAACAAGTGTAAAACTAATCTTACAACAATAATTTAAAAGGAGCATCATGAAATGATATCTAAAAATTTTACTTCTAAGTCTCAAAAAATCACTCTTAAAGACCTATTAAAGAATTCTTTACCTGAAATCTCAACTGAGTTTGCAGATATAGGAAGCATACCTAATAGTGACGTTGAAATAACTGGTGTCACAGATAATTCAAAAGAAGTTTATCCGGGTAATGTTTTTGTGGCTTATCATGGAGAAAGACATGATGCTCATCAATTTATTGATGAAGCTATTGAAAGAGGTGCTTCTAGCATTGTTGTAGAAAAAGAGCAACCTCCAAAAGATGTACCTATAATTAAAGTTAATAATGGGCGTAAAGCCCTAGCTAAATTAGCATCTTCAGTTCATAATCACCCGGGAGATAAGTTAAAGGTAATAGGAGTAACAGGAACGAATGGGAAAACAACAACCACGGCAATGATTAATCATATCATTAGAAGCCAAAATAAAAACTCCGGGCTTTTAGGAACAGTCCATTATTCAATAAATGGTATAAAAATGCCTGCGGAGCTTACCACTCCTCAGGCAAAAGATTTATACAAAATACTAGAAAATATGGTCGAAAATGAGGTTGAATATTTAACTTCTGAAGTTTCTTCCCATGGACTAAAGCAAGATCGTGTATCCGCTATCAATTTTGACATAGCTGGTTTTACCAATATTAGCCGGGATCATATGGATTTTCATGATTCTTGGGATGACTATGTCAAAAGTAAAGCTAAATTTTTTCAAATGCTCTCACCTGAAAGTATCTCTATTATAAATGCAGATGACAATCATTTTGCTACTTTCGCTGATAAAACCCTCAGTAAAATTATAACTTATGGAATAGAAACACCTAGAGCTATGATAAAAGCTAAAAACATTAAATTTAATAACTTCCAAAGTAGATTTACACTTAAGTTATCCGAAGAATTACCAACTCTAGGAAATAAACCGATTGATCCAGTAACTAAGGAAGTCATAATTCCAGTTCCTGGTCGTCACAATATTTATAACGGTTTACTTGCCTTAACTAGTTGTATTGTAGCAGGTTTTGATATAGATGAGGTTATCAAAAATATCAGCAATTTCCCTGGAATATTTAGAAGGCTTCAGGTTCTCAAAAAAAAGCCCTATACAGTACTTGATGATTGTGCACATAATGTAGCTAGCATGGAAGCAGTATTTAATACTATTTCAGAACTCCCCTTTGAAAATTTGATAATTGTAATAGGTGTTAGAGGAAATAGGGGTAAAGAAACAAACAAAGAAAACAGCTCTATTTTATCTAAGTGGATTCAAAAACTCCCTGTTAAAAAATTAGTAATAACAACAAGTGAATCTCATGCTGCACCCAAAGATCAAGTTCAAAAACAAGAACTAGAAGCTTTTTTAGAACCAATTCAGAAAAATAAGTTTCCATATGAACTAATATCAGATCTTAAGAAATCTATCAAGTGTAGTGTTAATTCAGCAGAAACAGGTGATCTTGTGCTAATTCTTGGACCGTATGCTATGGATAAAGCACAGAATTTTGTTTAAATTTAATCTTCTAATTCCCTTAAGTCCTCATCTATTTCATCATTCTCTTGTTCTTTTGTAAAACACTGATGATTACTACACGAATGTTTTTTACAACCTTTTCTTATCCCTGAAATAGTATCTAACTGATATTCTTGTATTTGGTTTGTATCGTCTAATTTTATTTGAACCGTCCCTTCAATAATATTAAAGTCTTGAACTTCACCTTGTCCTTCTTCTGTAGTTACTGTATCACCAACTTGAGGAAATTCCTCTTGTGCTTTTTCATATACTTCTGACTCATATCGAAGGCAGCACATCAAACGACCACAAATACCTGAAATTTTATTTGGGTTTAAAGCTAAGTTTTGATCTTTAGCCATTTTTATTGACACTGGATCAAAATCTCCTAAAAAAGATGCACAACATATTTCTCTACCACAAGGACCAATTCCACCAAGCATTTTTGCTTCATCTCTTACTCCTATCTGTCGTAACTCTATTCTTTTTTTGAAAACACCAGCTAAATCCTTTACAAGATCTCTAAAATCTACCCTTCCATCTGCTGTAAAATAGAATATGATTTTACTGTCATCAAAACTCTGTTCTACATCAACAAGTTTCATTTCTAACCCATGTTTTGATATCTTATCTAAGCAAATATTAAACGCTTCTTCTTCTCTTTGTTTAATTTCTTTATTTTTTTGTTTGTCTTCATCTGTAGCTTTTCGAATAACTGTTTTTAGTGGGGCCACAATTTCTTCTTCTCCAACCATTTTAGGGCCTATCACAACCTGACCAAATTCTAGGCCTCTAGCTGTTTCCACAATAACATTATCTTCAAGTTCTAGATCTATTTCATTGGGGTCAAAAAAATATATCTTTCCCGCAGGTTTAAACCTGACCCCTATAACTCTATATTCACTCATTATTAATTACCTCCTTAATTTCTAAAAACATGGCTTCTAATGTTAATAGCCTATTAACATTTGTTAATAGTTTCCCCTTCGTATGCAAAATAATTTCAATTATGCTATATAACATGTCCCGGGAAATAACTTTTTGATCATCAAAAAACTTTTCCTTTAATAAAATATTTATAAGCTCAAGAAACTCTTCAGGTCTATCCGAGTTGTCTATTTCTTCTGCCCATTTTAAGGCATCCATTCTACTGAACCTTGAAAGATCTTCAGTTATTTTTCTGGCATTATCTATCATCTTCTGATAACTTTCATCTTTTAAGATTGCTAGCCCCCTACCTACTAGTCCATTAGATAAGGATACAGCTAGTTTAAGTTCTTCTTCCTCTACATCAACTTGTCTATTCAATACCTCTCTGACTTCAAACTCTTTTAATGAAGTAAGATGATAAGTTTCACACCGAGAAGTTACTGTAGATAGTAATCTTTGGAGTTCATTTGCTGTTAGTAAAAATATTACATATTCAGGGGGTTCTTCTAATACTTTTAATATACTATTAGCACTTTCCCTTGTCATATTTTCTACATTATTTATCAAAAAGATCTTTTTATCACTTTCTGTTGGTTGGTAGGAAACAGAATGTTTAATTTTTCTAATATCTTCAATCTTTATAGATTTATCTTTTTCACCTATATATATTAAATCTGGATGAATTCCTTTGAGCACTTTTTGACAAGATAAACAAACTCCACATGGACCTTTATTATTATCAAAATTTTTGCATAGTATGGATGATGCAAACACTTGAGATAAAGTTGATTTCCCTTGACCTTCAGGACCAAAAAATAGATATGCATGACCTATTTCATTCTTTACAAGTTGACTTCTAAGGCTATCTATTATATTTTTTTGTCCAACAAACTGAGAAAAGTCACAAACATCCATGTATTTCACCACTTTCTAAAATAAATAATTAACTTCTAGCTTTCCTTATTATATCAGTTTATAAAAATAAAAGACAACTAAACATTCTATTTACAATATATGTTATAATGAAATCAGTAAAAGTTATTATTATAATTAGAATTAGTCCCTTGCTTTCTATTTAAAGGGCAAACCCATTTGATTCTTTTGCGTGAATTACAATAACCATCATATTTGAAAGTAAGGCTACTATCTTTAGGGCAAACAGGAATACCAATTTCATTAAAATTTTCACCTAGTTTTTTAGAGTTTCTACGATTTTTACTAATTACTGGCTTTAAAGAACATTCTTCTATCAAAAAGCGAAAATTTTCAGTACTATCAAAGCCGGCATCATCTGTAAAAAATTGTATTTTTGAATATCATGACGTTTCTTAACGCTATTCATTATGGGGTTTTAAAGTAGTAGAATCTTTCTGACCCTCAAAAAGTTCAATATCTCTAATAACACCAAACCCATCTGTCAATACAGCACCAGTAAAAGCGTAAGCAAAATGACCATTGGTGTAAGAAAGTTTAGCCTTGGGCTCAGCTTTAGAACGTTTAGGCATTTTACTAATAGTTTTGGCAATTAATTCATGCAGGTCTTTTTGCAAAATCTTCTTATGGCAGACTTTTTAAGTTTTGCAGGGAGCTAATATATTATTATAATAAAAAGGAGGGCCCTTATGGAAAGTCTACTCTATAGCTTCATTGCTGGTGCTTCTACAGCTATTGGTGCTATAATAATTGCTTTAATTGGTCGCCCAGGACAAAAAGTACTTTCTGGTCTACTTGGTTTCGCTGGAGGGATAATGATAGCAATTTCTGCTTTTAAGTTGATTCCTGAAGCAGAAGAAATTTCTTCAACATATTCTGCAGTAATAGGGTTTATATTAGGAGCTGCTATGATGTATTTACTTGATAAACTAATACCCCATACACATCTACCCGGTGGTGATGAGGTTGTCACAGAGGGAGTTAGTACCAATTCAAACGAAAAAAGCGTATTAAAAACAGGTTATCTCATTTTTTTGGGAATTGCATTACACAATCTACCCGAAGGTTTAGCTATTGGTGCAGGGCTAGAATCAAATCCTGAATTGGGTTTTGCTATCGCTGTTGCAATTGCCTTACACAATATTCCTGAAGGAATGGCTGTAGCAGGACCTCTTCGATCAGGGGGTATTAGTTGGTTTAAAGTTTTCATGTTAACACTTTTCGCTGGTTTAATGACCCCTGTTGGTGCAGCGATTGGTCTAACCATTTTTGGCATTTCCTCTATATTTGTAGGGCTAGGTCTTGCTTTTGCTGCAGGAGCAATGGTTTATATTGTAAGCGATGAACTCATGCCTATGTCTCATGGTTACCATAATCATACTGCTAACACTGGATTTATTATGGGTTTTATTTTAGGATTCCTAATTGTCTAAACTCTTAAAAGCTCCTGTAGAACTTTATTGATAAAGATCTAACAGGAGCCCTCTTATTTCATCAATTTTAGATATTAGATCAACTTTATCTTTTTCTCCCTTTATAACATCTTCGCCTAGTTCAACAAGTTTTTCATCAATTTTTTTAATATGTATATATATCTTTTGATTACCGAATCTAGTCCTACCCCTAGATCCTAATACTTGATACGCTTCTCCTAAAAAAGTTTTCATAAAGTTTTTTATACTATCTCTATAAGCTATAAAACTATCCCAACTCATATTATCAGCTAATTGTTCACCTTTATTTTTAATATCTTGCCAAAGTTCATCTAGTTCATCAGTCATTTCTTTAGACTTAGCTTTTGAAAACTGTGTTTGAAAGTTCGTGATTTTTTTAGACACTTTTTTATTTTTAGCTTTACCGATTACTTTTCCATGTCCTTCTCTTCTACCATTTCCTATCTCAGAAATTCTTGGCACTGGTCTCACCCTTTCCACTACTAAACTTGTTCAAAGTTTTCTACATCAACTACGAAAATAGTTGCCCCTCCAACTGTTACTTCAACTGGAAATGGTAGATAAGAATCTGTTGTCCCTCCAACTGGGGAAACTGGATTAACCATTTGCTTTCGAGAACTACAATGTTCTTTAACTGAATCTATAACTTCATGTACTTTTTCTTTTGATACTCCTATTAATAAAGTGGTATTCCCTGACCTTAGAAACCCACCGCTACTTGCTAGTTTAGTTGCTTGTACTCCTTTTTCATTTAAAGCATCTAATAACAGTGGGGCATCTTTATCTTGTAAAATTACTATTACAAGTTTCATATTAGTCCACCTCACTCGCTCTTTTGAATTGATCACATATGTCCCAAAAAACTTCATCCTTACTTCTATTGCCATCTATTATAATGATTCGATCGGGCTCTTTGCTTGCTATTTTTAAGTAGTTTTTTCTAACTTTTTCTTGATATTGTAACCCTCTATTTTCAATTCTATCTCTACCACGATTCAGCCTTTTGAAGGCTTGTTCAGGGTCTATATCTATTAGAAAAGTAATATCTGGACGTATTTTGTCTAATGTCAAACTATTAATATTTCTAACATCTTGAGAAGTTAATGGATCACCTCCCCCTTGGTAAGCAATGCTCGAATCAATAAAACGATCACATAAGACAACTTTCCCAGCTGAAGCATTCGGTAATATAACTTGGGTTACGTGTTGAACTCTTGAAGCAGCATATAAAAGCGCTTCTGCCTCCATTGTCATATCACTGTATTTTCTATCTAACAAGATACTTCTAATTGCATCTCCAACATTAGTACCACCTGGCTCCCTAGTTGTAATCACATCTTCACCTTGTTTATTTAAGTATTCCTTAAAATATAATAATTGTGTACTCTTCCCACAGCCATCTATCCCTTCAAAAGTAATAAACTTTCCTGTTTTAAAGCACATCATTGTTCCCCTCACTCTCGTCCCGATCATTTTGTTGAAAAATATGTCGTAATGCTTTTTCTACCTGTGCTACTTTATTTTTTCTTATGATATGGACAGGAATATTTTCTTCATAGGCTTTTTTAATTTTTTGCGCACCTTTACGCTTTTGTGCTTTAACCGTTAGCATTAAATCGGCTTCTTTCATGTGTCTAGTAAGTTCAGCAGGTACTTTAAGTTCTTTTATTAAACGTTTAACAGTATCTTTACTGACTGCGTAAGGGTATATTTTTTGAACCCCATTTGATGTGTTTTTTAAGTTATCTTCTTTACTTTCCTTAGAAAGATCTTCCTTTAAGTTTGAATTCTGAATAACTTCAGTTTCCCCGTGTTCATTTCTGATCCTAATTTCCGGTCGAGGAGTTCCTCCTCGTAAGATATAATCCACAACTTTTTCTAACGGGTTATGTACTTTAAGTGTGTTTTTATCAAAAATTTCAATAACTGAATCAAACGTCGGAGGTGCCTTGCGTTCTAAAACAGTTTTTTGACTATTTCTTCGCTTAGCCTCTTCGTCTCCTAGAATTACTGAATCTATACCACCTAATAGTTCAGATAAGGTTGGATTTAATATTAAATTTTCTAATGTGTTTCCATGTGCTGTTGCAATCAATTGAACACCACGTTCAGCAATGGTTCTAGCCGCTTCTGCTTCTTGATAGCTTCCGATTTCATCAATTATTATTACTTCTGGCATATGATTTTCAACTGCCTCTATCATCACATCATGTTGTTTGTCAGGAGTTTTTACTTGCATTCTCCTAGCATGCCCTATAGCAGGATGAGGAATATCACCATCACCTGCAATTTCATTAGATGTGTCTACTATAATTACTCTTTTTTTAAATTCATCTGCTAAAATCCTTGCCGTTTCTCTTAAAATTGTAGTTTTTCCTACACCAGGACGACCTAATAATAGAAGTTTATCTTCATTTTCGACAATGTCTCTTATGATATCAGAGGTTCCATAAATGGCTTTTCCGACACGACAAGTTAAACCAATAATTCTTTCTCTTCTATTCTTAATTGCAGAAATTCTATGTAACGTCTTCTCTATTCCTGCCCTATTATCGTCACCAAAGGGCCCTACTCTATTACATACATATTCTAAATCTTGTTCTGTTACAACATCATCAGTTAAATAAAAAAACTCTCTTGGATATCTAGCTTCAGGACGCTTGCCTAGATCAATAACAACTTCAACTAATCTATCAAGATCATCCCTTTTCTCAATTTCTTCCCTTATATGAGTTGGAAATACTTCTAAAAGCTTGCTGAGTTCTTTTTTGAAATCACTCATTTGAAATTCTGACATAATAATCACCCTCACTATTGCTTTATCTAGTTTAATCTATTTTATTCTGTTACTAAAATCATTCCAGAATCTTTATAGCTAAAGCCTTGGCAGTGAACTTTAGTCTTTGTTAAGTAATCCAAAAATTCATAGACTTCCTCGGTTATAACTTCCCCTGGTACTAATAATGGTATACCAGGAGGATAGGGTATAACAAATTCCTTTGCTACCATTCCTATGGAATCTGATAGTTTTAAGTACCGTCCTTTTCTAAATGTTGCTTCCCTTGGTGTGAGCTTTTGAACTGGTCTTTTGGGTAGCTCATATTTATATTTTTTAATCTCTTTTTTACCTTTAATACTATAATCTTTAGATATCTTTCTGAAACTCGCTTCCAATCTTTCTATTTGTTCTTTTGTGTGTTGAGGAGTTACTAGGAGTAATATTTGATTTTCTTCAGCCAATTCAACCTGTATATTATATTCTTTTCTTAAGATATCGGAAAGTTGATAACCATTAATCTTTAGCTCATCTAATAATACAGTGATTTTTGTAGGATCTAATTGAAATCCTTGATTGCGAGTATAATCTTTTGATAAAAGCTTAATACCAGGTATAGAATCCAATGTAGCTCTCATCGGATATAGTTTGTTGTCAAGAAAATTACGCCATGTAGGTTTGTTTTTCTGATTATATATACGAGCCATTTCTATTGACGCCATAAGTAAGTAGGAAGGACTCGTTGTTTGAATTAATTGTAACATAAATGCAATTTCTTCTTTAGAAACTCTTCCCTTCTTCCCGTGTAAAATCGAACTTTGTGTTAAAGAGTTCAATGTTTTATGAGTGCTTTGAACCCATATATCAGCTCCATATTCTGATGCACTGATAGGAAAATCCGTGGCTAAATTAAAATGGGCTCCATGAGCTTCATCAATTAAAAGCGGACGATCCGTAATAGATCTTATTCTAGTTAAATCTACTGTCACACCATAATAACTGGGGTTTGTAATGAAGATTGCTTTCAAATCTTGTTCTTGATTTATTATTTGTTCAAGTTTCTCGATATCTAAATTTAAAGGCAATGTATTATGTAACCCTAATTTCATTTGACTGTACACAGGTTTAGCTCCATTTAAAATCAAAGCACTATACAAAGATTTATGCGCGTTTCTTGGTATCAATACTCTATCTCCTGGACCTACAGTTGCCATTACCATTGCTATAATACCTGCTGATGAACCGTTGACAAGATAGTGACAAAAATCTGATCCGTAATATTCTGCAGCTAATTCTTGTGACTTTTTTATAACTGATTCAGGGGAATGTAAGTCATCAAGACCAGGAACTTCTGTTAAGTCTTTTTGAAAAATTGTAGAACCCAAAAAAGATTCGTTCTTATATACCTTCTCTATTCCATTATGACCTGGGGTGTGATAGCGATCAATGCCTTGATTTATGTATTTATCTATTTCATCTAAAATAGGTGTTTCACTCATATAAATTACTCCTTCAAGTAGCAATTTTTTAAAATTAGTGTTAGTAGCAAATATATTATTCGTGATAACATAAAAATAATCCTTTATTTGTCAAGCTATGAACTTGCATATTGAAAAAGGGGAGTTCTGTTTAGAACACCCCTCGTCCTTTAATTATTCCCCAGTAATTGTTTGATAAATCCCAAATAACATAACAACTAAAACACTTATCGGAATCACATATCTTAATAGTGGTGCTACCCAATTACCAATCTTGACTGATGTAGCCCCTTTATTAGCTTCTTCTACAATATTTTTACTGCCCAAAGCATGTCCTGCAAATATTGAAGTTAGTGCACCTCCAAGAGGTAACATAACACTATTTGCAATAAAGTCATACGTATCTAAAATATTACCAGCAAAAGTAGTTGCTTCTGACCAAACACTATAACCTAAGATTGGTGGTAATCCTATTAAGAATATAACACCCCCGACAGTTAATGCAGCCTTTTCTCTTGGCCAATTCTTTTCATCTATAACATATGCAACAACCACCTCAAGTAATGAAATAGCAGAAGTTAACGCAGCTATAGTTAAAAGAATAAAGAATAAAACCCCAAAAATGCCACCCAAAGGCATTTCAGCAAATACCGCTGGTAGAGTTACAAATACCAGTCCTGGTCCTTCTCCTGGGTCAAATCCAAGTGCAAATACCGCTGGAAAAATTGCAAGTCCTGATATTATAGCTAGCAAAGTATCAGCACCGATAATTTGAATTGAACTTGTAGGAATATCATCTTTATTAGAAAGATAACTACCATAAGTTATAATTGCACCCATACCTAAACTTAAAGTAAAGAATGATTGGCCAATAACACTTAAAAAAGTTTTTGCGGTAACAGCACTAAAATCCGGACGAAAGAGGAATGAAATTCCTTCTCTAGCGCCTTCAAGTGTTACAGATCTAAATACTACAGCCACCAACAGTATTGCTAAAACAGGCATTAACATTTCTACAACTTTTTGAATACCTTTAACAACACCAGCAGAAATAACTCCAACAGTTATCACCATAAAAATCAAATGATATAATATAGGTTCTAATAATCCTGAAATATGAGTTTCAAACATAATATTTGCAGCATCTATGCCCTCTGGAAATCCACCTAAAGATCTAAAAATATAAGATAACGACCACCCAGCGATAACAGAATAATAACTTAGTAAAACAAAACCAGTTATAACACCTAGTCCACCTACTAACCACCACGGGGTATCAGGTGCAAGATTCTTATAAGTTCCGATTGGATTTTTTCTAGATTTTCTGCCTAATGAAATCTCTGTGACCATTAAAGGATAACCTATTAATACAACTGCAATTAAATATAAAAATAAAAATGCGGCACCACCGTGCTCTCCGGTTGCAAAGGGAAAACGCCAAACGTTTCCAAGTCCTACAGCAGACCCTGCTGCAGCAAGGACAAATCCAAGTTTAGATCCCCATTGTTCACGAGAATTATTCTCCATTATAATCCCCCTTTTTTTAACAGTTTTTCTACTTAATCAAATAGTAATTTATTCTAAATCTTCCCCTGGTTTTTATGATGTTTTAGAATTTACTGAATTGTCGCTCTATTATTTTTGTGTTTCAAATGGGTTTAATAAAATCCTTGTAGTAATACATATTTACAGTCTTCCTGTAGAAGTGCAGAGCACCCAATTATACTGTATAATTGGGTGCTTCTTTAGTAATTTGTATATCATGAGGGTGACTTTCTTTTAAGCCTGCTCCAGTTATTTTAACTAATTTCGCTTCTCTTTGTAGACTTTCTATATCTGGACTTCCACTATATCCCATGCCTGATTTAAGTCCACCTATTAACTGGTACACAGTGTCTTGTAATACCCCACGGTAAGGAACCCTTCCTTCAATACCTTCAGGAACAAACTTTCTCTTACCTTCTTGAAAATACCTATCTTTGCTTCCTAGTTTCATTGAGGTTTCAGATCCCATACCTCGATAAACTTTATAACTTCTTCCTTGATAGATTTCAAATTCACCTGGACTTTCTTCCGTTCCTGCAAATAGACTTCCTATCATCACTACATTAGCACCAGAAGCAATAGCTTTTACTATATCTCCAGAATATTTTACTCCTCCATCAGAAATTACAGGAACTCCTTTCTCTTGGGCTACTTTAGCAGCATCCATTACTGCGGTAATTTGCGGTACGCCAACACCACAAACAACCCTAGTCGTACAAATAGATCCGGGTCCAACCCCTATTTTAACGGCATCAGCCCCTGCATCTATTAGGTCTTTTGTACCCTCTGGGGTAGCTACATTTCCTGCTATTAATTCAACCTCTGGATATGATTCTTTTATATGTCTCACTGATTTTATAACATTTTGAGAGTGTCCATGAGCCGTATCAATTACTAGTACATCAGTCTTTGCATCTACTAATGCTTTTACTCTCTCTTCTAGGTCTGGACCAATTCCTACAGCAGCACCTACAATAAGTCGGCCTGATGCATCCTTGGATGCATTTGGAAACTTAATAGCTTTCTCTATATCTTTGATCGTAATTAAACCTTTTAAGTTGCCTTCTTTATCTACGATAGGTAATTTTTCAACCTTATGCTTTTGTAAGATCTTCTGTGCCTCATCAAGTGTAGTTCCTTCAGGTGCAGTTATAAGATTCTCACCTGTCATTACATCCTTGATAGGTTTATTAAAATCTTCAACGAACCTCATATCTCTGTTAGTAATTATACCAACTAGTTTCCCTTCATCCGTGATTGGCACTCCAGAAATTTTATAACGTTCCATCAGTGTAGCAGCATCATCGATTTGATGGTCTTTAGAAAGGTGAAATGGATTTGTAATAACACCATGTTCAGAACGTTTTACTCTATCTACCTCTAAAGCTTGTTGTTCAACAGTCATATTTTTATGAATGACTCCTATACCACCTTCTCGAGCCATTGCAACAGCTAACCTAGACTCAGTAACAGTATCCATTCCAGCACTCATCAAAGGGATATTTAGTCGAATTTTCTTGGTTAGTTGAGTCTTTGTATCTACCTCTTTTGGTACAACTTGAGATTTTGAAGGTACAAGTAGTACATCATCAAAAGTTAGTCCTTCTTTTATTATTTTATCTTCAAAATCCATATCTACACCTCCGTATTTTACTTGATATTAAGCAGTAGTTTAGCAGACTACTGTATTAATGTCAATTAAAGATTTCAATTTATATCAGTGTTCCTTGAAAATGTCACCTAAAAAAATGTTCAGAGAAATGTCACCCCCCCAGGGAGGTAGGCCAAGTATTAAACTCGGTCCTTAGAATTTAGTATAGCATTTAAAATTTCCTGATCAGTCATATCGTAGTTCAAATTAGCTTTTCTTGTTTACTAAGGCTATTTTCATTACCTAAAATATCACTATAGTTAGTTGTATCTTTCTTACTTTTTGAAAGAAACCCTTGTTTGTTTCACCTGTATGATAATCTATTAATAACTCTTTACAGATTTTATCAGTAATTTCATCACCTGCTATAGGTACCATTTGATAACTACTACCGCAATATCTAATGTATCTGCTCTAATACCCACTAGTGCAATATTTAGCATACGGATATGTTCAGAAATCACTAAATTGATAGCAGCTATTGGTTCTAATGTTAAATCTGAATAGATAACCCGACTTGTTTCATTACGCCTTCAAATCCATCTATTACAGTTTGCGGTAAAAATGTAGCTATAACTTCAGGCCTTATTTTCCTACTTTCTGACCAAATAAGTTACTTATAGAATGGTTGTTTAGTAATTAATTACTGAATGACCGACACAGTGATGATTAGTGTCTTCATAATAGTTTTCTGACATACGTATTTTTAAAGTTTCTTTAGGATTGTATACCATGTAATTCAAAAGCATGTACAATCTTCCGGATCAATTCTTTAATTAAGCTCTTTCAGTTTAGAGACTACAAGCAGCTTCAATAAATGCATAATATGATTTTATCCTAAACATTTTCCTAAAGCGGTTTTTTCAAAGACAACGTTAGCTACTTCATCGATATCATGAATTTGACCATCGTACATATTTCTCAGTGTGAAATACTAAACCTCTCCCTTTAAAGCTAGTTACCGATTGTTATTAGAAACAGTGTAACATTTTTTACGTCATAAGCACTATTTTTTTCAAGGATATTTCTTGATTTTTAGTTTTTATGATAAGCTAATAACAAGAAGTTTTATAACAAAGGAGGTAGGGATCTTTGGGTACAGTTGGAAATAATATCGGTCAAAAAATCAGAAAAGCACGTATTGAAAAAAAAATGACACAAGAAGAGTTAGCCAATAAAGATTTTAATAGAAGTTTTTTAAGTCAAATTGAAAAAGGTTTAGTTAAGCCATCAGATAGAGTTTTATCGATTATAGCTGAACGTCTAAATTTACCAGTCAGTTATTTTTGTGAACCTGAAGATCCAGATAAGGATGATGGAGATGCCATAATTGCACTTCGAGAAGCCAAACATTTATTTGAACAACAGAACTTAGAAAAGGCACATGAAATATTATCAAAAACATTAAAGTTACAAGATATTTCTCCTAAATATGCTGGTCTACTACTAAAATTACAAGGACAATTATTTTTTGAAGAAAGTGAGATTAAAAAGTCCCTATCTTCACTAAAAAAAGCTCAAATCATATTCAGTGATTACAAATATCATCATGAGTTAAGTGCTACACTTAACTTAATGGGATATATTAACAATCAAATTGAACAATATGATTATGCTATCCACATCTTACAACATGCCATGAGGACAATAGAAGATCACTTTGTCTTAGATACAATATTAACTCTAAATATATACTACAATTTAGCAGCATCATATTTAGGAGAAAAAGATTATAACACTGCTATTTCTACTATAGATGAAGCTCTCCCCCTCTCAAATCATAGTAACAATTATTATAATTATGGTGAATTAAACTATTTACTTGGTTGCTGTTACAAAGGAATTGATAATTTTACTAAATCAAAACAGGCCTTTGAAACTGCTATAGATCAATTTGTGATATTTAATAACTATTATTACACGGGAAAATCACTCTTTGCCTTAGCAGAAATTGAAAAACAAAAGAAAAATATAGAATTAGCTTGTAGATATTTTTTAAAAGCTTATGAAGAGTTTAAGGAACTTAATTCTACAATAGAAATAGAAAAAACCAAGCTTGAACTTTTAAATCTTTTTCTAAAAAAAGATGATAAAGATAACATTTTAAATTTTGCTCCTTATAAACTTGAGTTCGTAGAATCCACTACAACGAAAATTACTTTATCATATCATCTAACAAAAGTATACCACGAATGTGGGTATCAAGAAAACTGCCTCATTCAATTGAATGGACTTAATAAAATGCTTATGGATGTGAAACGAAAAAATGTTATTGCGGTTAAGGATTTGATATTTTATTATAGTTGGATGGCTCACATCTACCTTTACTATGATTACTTATATATTGGTAAGAAGTGCCTAAAACAAACTAACTCTTTATTGCGAAAAACTGAAGAACAATAAAAAGAGGGCGCTTAAAGCACCCTCTTTTTAATTACAATTTTTAATTACAATTTAAAACAAATTATCTTCCGCCATTTTTTCATATGTTTTACGTTTTTCTTTAGCATCTTTCTCTAGTTTATTAAATAAATCCTCCGCTATTTCTGGGAATTCTTTAGCAAGTGCTGCATAACGTACTTCTCCTAGTAAAAAGTCTTGAAAAGATTTGGTTGGTTTTTTTGAATCAAGAATGAATGGATTTTTACCTTCTTCTTTTTGTGCTGGGTTATATCTCCATAAATTCCAGTATCCAGAGTCCACTGCCTTTTTCATTTCATTCATAGCTGCTCCCATTCCATCTTTTATTCCATGATTTATACAAGGAGCATAAGCAATTATTAGTGAAGGTCCGGGATGTGCTTCTGCCTCTTCTATTGCTTTCAATGTTTGATTCATATTCGCTCCTAGAGCTACTTGAGCTACATATACATTACCATAAGTTGCTTGCATTAATCCTAAATCTTTTTTCTTAGTACCTTTACCTGCAGCTGCAAATTTAGCTATAGCTGCCATTGGCGTAGATTTTGAAGACTGCCCACCTGTATTTGAATAAACTTCTGTATCAAACACAAACATATTAATATCTTCTCCACTAGCAAGTACATGATCTAGACCAGCATAGCCAATATCATAAGCCCAACCGTCGCCACCAAAAACCCATTGTGACTGTTTAACAAGAAACTTTCTTCGTTTTGCAATTTCATTTACAATTAAATTATCTTCAGATTCTAGTAAAGGCAGCATCTTTTTCGTAGCTTTTTTAGAGCCTTCGCCATCTTCTTTGTTATCTAACCATTCTTTGAAAGCTTCTTTTAATTCTTGTGAAATATTTTCTTCTAAAGCTTTCTTCATTAATTGAGCTAATTTTTCTCTTATCTTTTTATTAGCTAAGAGCATTCCATAACCAAATTCTGCGTTATCTTCAAATAATGAACTTGCCCATGCTGGACCTTTACCATCTTTATTTTTACAATAAGGTGTACTAGGTGCTGATCCTCCCCAGATGGAAGAACAACCGGTTGCATTCGCAATTAACATTCGATCTCCGAATAGCTGAGTAATAAGTTTAGCATACGGTGTTTCACCACAACCAGCACACGCTCCTGAGAATTCAAGTAATGGTTGAGCAAATTGACTTCCTTTAAGGTTAGTCACACTCATTTTATCATCTTTTATTGACACTTCATTAACTGCATAATTCCAGTTATCTGCTTCTTTATCAATTTGTTCTCCAATTGGTTTCATTTCTAATGCCGGTTCTTTTGCAGGACAAATATCAGCACAATTTCCACAGCCCGCACAATCCAACGGACTTACCTGAATTCGATATTGTAGACCTGATAGATCCTTCCCTAATGCTTTTTTAGTTTCAAATCCTTGCGGAGCTTTTTCAACTTCACTTTCATCTAATAAGAACGGTCTAATAGCTGCATGAGGACAAACAAGTGAACATTGGTTACACTGAATACAATTATCTATTTTCCATTCTGGTACATCAAAGGCAATAGCTCGTTTCTCATAAGCGGCAGTCCCCTGTGGAAAAGTACCATCTTCTCTACTTTTAAAGGCACTTACCGGAAGTTTGTCACCTTCATGATTGTGCATTGGATTTGCAACTCTTTCAACAAATTCAGGCAGTTCCTCTGAAGTTGCAGCAACTTCTTCTTTTTCTAAATTAGCCCAATGGTCTGGTATTTCAACTTTTTGAAGAGCTTCTGTAGCTTTATCTACAGCTTCCCAGTTCATTTTAACTACTTTTTCACCTTTTTTACCATATGCCTTTTGTATAGCATCTTTCATATACTTTACAGCATCTTCATATGGAATAACCTCTGATAGCTTAAAAAATGCTGCTTGAGTAATCATATTTATTCGTCCACCTAAACCAATCTTAGATGCTATATCAACAGCATTTATGATATAGAAATTAATATCATTTTCAGCAATGTATTTTTTAATATTCGTTGGTAATTTATCATCTAATTCGTTGATAGACCAGCTACAGTTTAATAAGAATGTACCTCCAGGTTTAAGACCCTCAAGTAAATCAAACTGATATACATAAGATGGTTTATGACATGCAACATAGTCAGACTTATCAATTAAGTATGTGGAGCGAATTGGATTGTTACCAAAACGTAAGTGTGAAACAGTTACCCCACCAGATTTTTTAGAATCATAGGAAAAATAACCTTGGGCATACATATTAGTATTATCACCAATAATTTTAATAGCTTCTTTATTTGCACCAACAGTCCCATCAGAACCAAAACCCCAAAATTTACATCTTGTAATGCTTTCATCACTAGTATCAATTTCATTTTTTATAGGGAGGCTAGTATTAGTTACATCGTCTTCAATACCAACAGTAAATCTATTTTTAGGAACATCTGCTTTTAAATTATCAAATACAGCTTTTAGGTGGGATGGATTAACATCCTTCGAACCTAAACCATAGCGTCCCCCAATTATCATTGGAGAGTTTTCCTTACCTTGGAATAACGTTCGAACATCTTCATATAGTGGTTCCCCTACAGCACCAGGTTCTTTAGTCCTGTCTAGTACAGCAATACGCTCAACTGAATCTGGAAGTACATCTAAGAAGTACTTTTCAGAGAACGGTCTATATAAGCGTACTTTAATTATTCCAACTTTTTCACCTTGAGAATTCAAGTAATCAACAGTTTCTTCAAGTGCTTCAGTTACAGAGCCCATAGCTACTATAATTCTTTTTGCATCAGGGTCACCATAGTAATTAAATGGTTTATAATCTCTTCCCGTAATTTTACTAATTTCTTTCATATAATCAGCAACGATATCTGGAACCTGCTCGTAAAAAGGATTAACAGATTCTCTTGCTTGGAAGTAAATATCAGGGTTTTGAGCTGATCCTCTAAGTACAGGTGTTTCTGGGTTTAATGCACGTTCTCTAAACTCTTGGATAGCATCTTCATCTACTAGCTCTTTCAACACATCGTAATCTAGTACCTCAATCTTTTGAACTTCATGAGAAGTTCTAAATCCATCAAAAAAGTGGACAAACGGAACTCTAGATTTAATAGAGGCTAAGTGAGCTATTCCTCCAAGATCCATAACTTCCTGAACACTTCCAGAAGCAAGGAAAGCAAATCCTGTTTGTCGTGCTGCCATAACATCTTGATGGTCACCAAAAATAGATAGTGCATGAGCAGATAAAGCTCTAGCACTTACATGAAACACCCCTGGTAACAGTTCACCTGCAATCTTGTACATATTAGGTACCATTAACAATAAACCTTGAGACGCAGTGTAAGTTGTGGTTAACGCACCAGCAGCTAAAGATCCGTGTACTGCGCCTGCGGCACCCGCCTCAGATTGCATTTCTGTAACAAGTACTTCTTGATCAAAAATGTTTTTCTTACCATATGCACTCCATTCATCAACTCGTTCTGCCATATCGGATGAAGGTGTAATGGGATAAATAGCAGCTACATCAGTTAAAGCATAAGAGACATAGGCGGCAGCGGTATTCCCATCCATTGTTTTCATTTGCTTATCATTAGTCAACTCACTCACTCCCTTGTAATATTTTAACTAAAAAAAGTAGAAAACTGCTATAAACCACGCCTGAAAATGTTTCAATATTTTTATTATTTGTTAAATTATCGATAGACCCATCTTTATAAGATACTTAAATGGGTCTATTAATACAGATTTTTACAACTATTTATAAGGACGTTATGTTTAGAAAAGGCTTGTACTCAAAGGTGGTAGGTCATCACGCTGTTACATAACAATTATTAAGTGGTATTATAACAAGTTGAAACTATGCTGTTTTGACGGACTTTATAATACAACAACCTTTCTTATTGTGAGTATAACAGAATTTTTATTATTAAGCAATAAGTTAAATCAAGAGTACCATAACAGCAGTTATCATGATAATTCCAGGCAGTCCTAAAAAACCCACTGTTAGAGCTGTTATAAAATTAATAGCTATTTGAAAGTCAAAAAAGAAATTTACCATTGTATTAAGTGCTAAAAGAATTAGAGCACCTATAAAAGCTTTCCCTAGTAATATAAAGCAAATCCTAGCAGGCTTGATCATGATCTTTGTCAGTAAGTACAATAATACAATACCAAAAATCATAGAAAACCAAAAATTAAGTTCACCCATGACTCCTCGCCCCCTTACCCACTAAATAACAATCATTCTTTATTAATATTTATATACTCATTAGACAAGTTATGCTTATAATTTTCATTAACATAACTACGCAGGCCATATCTTTTGGCTAATTCCAACAAATATCTAAACTTCTTTTCATTGGCTTTTCTTAAGTATGCTGCGTGTTCTATAAGTCTAGGATCAGTAACATTATTAAAGTAGTTTTCAGCATCTTTTATTTCTTTTTTAGTCTTTTGAAGCTCTAAAAGCAACTTTTCTTCAGGATTTAGTTCTTTTGTCCCATCCTCAAAATCCAAATATCGATAAACTTTCATTATGTATAACACTAGTTTTTTCTTAATTAGTTTAACTTTATCGATTATCTCAGAAATATGCATATTCAACACTATGTCCACCCCCTAATATTTTAACAATTAGGGTTCCCTTTTTTTACAATTTTATCCATAGACTAGAGGGTCTCCATTTCTCTAAATGAAAGCTATTCAAAAAATACGAAGTTATATGAATTCAGTCGTAGCTAAACTTTTCAAAGTATAAAAAAAGTAGCCCTAAAAAGGACTACTTATTAAATGACCATACTTTGTCTAATCACATTTCTTTTCTACCTTCAAAAGCTTGCTGTAAAGTCATTTCATCAGCATACTCGAGATCTCCGCCCATTGGAAGACCGTAGGCTAGACGAGTAACTTTTACACCCATTGGTTTAACTAGTTTAGTTAAATACATAGCTGTTGCTTCACCTTCAACTGTTGGGTCAGTAGCAATTAAAATTTCTTTTATGTTTTCTGAATTTATTCTCTCTAACAGTTCTTTCATATTTAAATCATCAGGTCCTATACCTTCCATAGGAGAAATTACTCCCTGTAAAACATGATATCTTCCTTGAAAATCTCTTACCTTTTCTATAGCGATTACATCTTTAGGGTCTTGCACAACACAAATCAATCCAGATTCTCTTCTCTCATCTTGACAGATCAAACAAGGATCTCTATCAGTTAAGTTATTACAAACACTACAGTTAAATACTTTGTTTTTAGCATTTTGTAGTGCTGTTATGAGATGATCTACTTTGTTACCAGACATTGTTATAATATAAAATGCTAACCTTTCAGCTGTTTTTGGTCCAATTCCAGGTAGATAGCTAAGTGATTCAATTAATTGATTAATTGGTTTGGGATAACTAGACATTTAGAACATCCCCGGTGGGAGATCCATTCCCCCGGTAACTTTCTTCATTTCACTATTAACCATTTCATCAACATTTTTAAGTGAATCATTTACAGCAGCCATAATTAAGTCTTCTAACATCTCATTGTCATCAGGGTCTATTACATCTGGGTCAATGGATATGTCGACAACTTCTTTATGACCATTTACAGTAGCTTTTACTGCTCCTCCCCCTGCAGTTCCTTCCATAGTCTTATCTTTTAGTTCTTCCTGGACTTTAGACATTTGTGTTTGCATTTTTTGTACTTGTTTCATCATTTTTTGCATTTTGCCACCCATTTAAATCCCTCCTAGATATTTTTACGTACTTCGACCTTTTCAGGACCAAACTCACTTTCAGCTATCCCTATTAGGTCATTTTGCTGTTTATTAGATTTTTTTTTTGAAGCAGATGGAACATTAGCTTCACTTTCTTCAATTATTAAGCACTTAACTTTAATATCACCAAAAAACTCAGCCAGAACTTCCTGTAAAACAGATCTTTCCTTTTGTTCCACCCGCTCTTTATGCAATCTGTGAGTTTTATTAAAACCTAAATATAATATATTTTCTTCAACTTTAATAGGATTTCCCTCAACAATAAAAGCATGAGCAGTTATTTTTTTCTTTTTTAGTTTAGCTAATATTTCATCCCAATGTTTTTCTATTTGCTCAAAACTTAATTTTTTTTCATCTTTTTGACTACCTTCTTCAGTTTCCTCTTTTTCATTAGAAAGAGCATTTTTTTTAGTACTCACATCATTATTCTGATCTTGGTAAGTATTTTGATCTCTATAAGATTCAATTTCTTTTTCAGAGTTATTGTCTTGGTGTTTACTACGAACTATTTCTTTTGGTTTTTGAATATTAGTATATTTTCCTTCTTGAAGAAGTTTTTCTAAATGACTTATTCTATCTTCTAATTTCTGATAGATACCTTCTCTTTTAACTAGACGATACAGAGACATTTCTACCACTAATCGATGATTTTGAGACCATTTTAGTTCATTTTGTTTTTCTGATAAAAAATCAATCATAGAAAGTACCTCATATTTTTCAAACTCATTTGCTAAACTCTCTAAAGTTTGTCTAGATCCTAATAACAGATGATCAGTTGCATTATCAATCGTAACCAGTAATAGGTCTCTCATATATAGAATCAGATCATTAAGAAACTGCCCCCAATCTTTTCCATCATCAGAGATTTTCTGGGTTATTTTCAGTATATTATTTAAATCTGCGTTTTGCACTGCAGACATTAATTCTTTATAAATTTCTTCTGAAACTGATCCAGTGACTTCAAGTACATGATCTTGTTTCAAAGTTTCACCTGGCTTAACAAAAGATAAACATTGATCTAGTAAACTAAGCGCATCTCGCATGCCGCCATCGGATTTTTTTGCAATTATAAATAAGCTTTCTTGTGTAGCATCCATTTCTTTATTTTCAACAACTTCACTAAGCCTATTTTCAATATCAGAGATAGAAATTCTATTAAAATCAAACCTTTGACATCTTGATAGGACTGTCATAGGGAGTTTATGTGGCTCAGTAGTTGCTAAAACAAATATTACATTTCGAGGTGGTTCTTCTAGAGTTTTTAAAAGGGCATTAAAAGCTTCTGTGGTTAACATATGCACTTCATCTACAATATAAACTTTATATCTACCCTCAGAAGGAGGATAGGCAACATTATCGCGTAATTCTCTAATTTCATCTATACCCCTATTTGACGCTGCATCAATCTCCATTAAATCCATAAATTGACCTTTGTCATGCTCATTGCACCGAGTACATTCGCCACATGGTTTATCTGTAGGTCCATATTCACAATTCAAGGATTTAGCAAATACCTTTGCTACACTAGTTTTCCCAGTTCCTCTAGGACCTGAAAATAGGTAAGCATGAGCTATACGATCCAAGTTAACAGCATTTTTGAGAGTAGTTACTATATGTTCTTGACCTACTAAATCATCAAAAGACTTTGGTCTCCATTCTCGATATAATGCTTGATATCCCATATCCCTCTCAATCTCCTTAGTTAGAACAAAATTATATAATTCATTATATCATAAAGTTAATTGAATTTAAGGTATCTATAGTTATTTGGTAAAAAAAATAACCCTTGAATGGGTTATTATAGTTATCTAAATATAAAGGCCGTGCACTCGGCATCGACTCTTTCGGTCAGACGTTACCCGAACAGTTAGCTCCGGCCAGGTGACCCCATGGCACCCGCAAGAAGCCCACTTACCGCTGCTTCCTTCCGGACCTGACGGAATTCATGGGTCTGCGTCGCATAGGACCCGGCCTTCAACACCACTTATCCAGGCCAGACTCTGACCGAACAGAGCCTCAGCCCGAGAATTCAACCCTGCTATAGCGGATTGCAGGTTCAGGGCACCGCTACCTCCCCGTCTAGCACGGCCAGTGTTTTCATTATAACATACTGAAAATTTATTTCAAATACCATCATTTAGTTTTTTAAAATGGCGGAGAGAGAGGGATTCGAACCCTCGAGACGGGGTTTGCCCGTCTACTCGCTTTCCAGGCGAGCGCCTTCAGCCGGACTCGGCCATCTCTCCATGTTTTAAGTTACCCCCTAATAATGGCGGAGAGAGTGAGATTTGAACTCACGAGGCAGATAACTGCCTACTCGATTTCGAGTCGAGCGCCTTCAGCCAGACTCGGCCATCTCTCCGCCATTATTAAGGAAGATTATTTGTTTCTCAATCTCTTAAAAAAACTGCGTAATAATTCTCTTGATTCTTCTTTATATATTCCTGATACTAACTCAACTCTATGATTGAGGTTTGGATTTTTTAAGACTTGTTCTATTTCAAGGTCACCCCACGCTTTAGGATCTGGAGTACCAAAGATAACTCTACTGATTCTTGATTGAATAATTGCGCCTGCACACATTGGACAGGGTTCTACTGTGACATATAATTCACAATTATTCAATCTCCAGCTATTCAGTGTGTTACACGCTTTTTTTATAGCAATTATTTCAGCGTGATCTATAGCATTTTGTTCTCTTTCCCTTTTATTGTGACCTGATGCAATTAACTCATTATCTTTTACGATAACTGCACCAATAGGAACTTCTCCAATAACAAACGCTTCTTTAGCTTGTTTCAACGCCTCTTTCATCCAAAAAAGTTCTTTGTTTTTAGTCATTACTTACAACCCACTTTGCAAAACAGTTTATGAGTTTTGCACTATAATACTGTAACATACATATATGAGATTGTAAAGTTCTTTTAAAAAAATGAAGCCACAATTTGTGGCTTATAATCTCACCTATGTATGGCGCGCCCGGGAGGATTCGAACCTCCGACCTTCTGATTCGTAGTCAGCTACTCTATCCGGACTGAGCTACGGGCGCAAAAAATGGCGGAGAGAGAGGGATTTGAACCCTCGAGACGGTTTAGACCGTCTACTCGCTTAGCAGGCGAGCGCCTTCAGCCAAACTCGGCCATCTCTCCATATATGGCGGAGGGGGAGGGATTCGAACCCCCGGCACTCAGAGAGTGTCACTGGATTTCAAGTCCAGCGCCTTCAGCCGGACTCGGCCACCCCTCCATTTCCTTCTGTTGTCAGGACAATAAAAAGTATAACACAATAAAATATAGCTGTCAACAAAATATCACGAAATGATTTGTTTGCCAAAATATGGTCTAAGCGCTTCTGGTATCGTTACTGTACCATCTTGATTTTGATAATTTTCTAATATAGCTGCTACTGTTCTACCTATAGCTAACCCACTACCATTTAGTGTATGAACGTATTTAGTCTGCCCTGATTCATCTCGGTATCTAATATTAGCTCTTCTTGCTTGGAAGTCTTCAAAGTTACTACACGAGGAAATTTCTCTATATGTATCATAACTCGGAAGCCACACTTCTATATCATATTTTTTTGCTGCTGCAAAACCTAGATCTCCTGAACACATTAAAGAAACCTGGTATGGAAGTTCTAGCATCTTTAAAACCTTTTCTGCATTCGAAACTAAAGCATCTAACTCATTATAAGAATTGTCTGGAGCTACAAATTTAATAAGTTCAACTTTATTAAATTGATGTTGTCTTATTAAACCACGAGTGTCTCTACCATGTGCTCCTGCTTCTTTTCTAAAGCATGGTGTGAAAGCTACTAGATATTTAGGTACTTCTTCTTTAGACATAATCTCATCACGATATAAATTTGTCAATGGAACTTCAGCAGTTGGTATTAAGAAATACTCTAAATCCTCTAACTTATACATATCATTTTCAAACTTCGGAAGTTGCCCTGTTCCTGTCATAGAATCTCGATTAACTATAAAAGGAGGCAGCATTTCTTGATACCCATGTTCTTCTACATGAATATCTATCATGAAATTAATTAGAGCTCTTTCAAGTCTAGCACCAGCTCCTATGTAATTAACAAATCTTGTTCCTGTTATTTTTCCTGCCCTTTGAAAGTCTATAATACCTAAATTCTCAGCAACTTCCCAGTGAGGCTTCATATAACTTTCTTTCCTTGCTTCACCTTTTTGTTTAACAATTTCATTTTCTTCGTCATCTGCTCCAATAGGGACATCTGAATGTGGAATATTAGGTAGACAAAGTAAATAATAATTCATATTCTTTTCAACTGTTTTTAATTCTTCATCCATTTCTTTAATTTTAGCTGAAACTTCTTTCATCTCAGCAACTTTGTTTTGAGCATCTTCCCCAGATTTTTTTAGTTCTCCTATTTCTTTAGATACAGTATTACGTTTATTTTTAAGAACCTCAACTTCTTGTAAAATTTCTCTTCTTCTTTCATCTAACTTTAACACTTCATCTACTTGATCTTCTTCACCCTTTACTCGACATGCTTCCCTAACTTGGTCTGGGTAATTCCTTACATACTTCACATCTAACATGAGAAATCCCCCTTTATCTTTATTTTTTCTTTTTTAAGTTTAAAAATACAAAAACCCCCGTCACCTATATAGGGACGAGGGTTACTCGCGTTACCACCCTAGTTGAGCAATAATACTCCAACTCAAACCTGTTAACGCTAGGTTAGCGATGCCACTTACTATATTTCGGTGGCCCCCTCAAGGGAGGATTCGTTAAGCAAAAATTATCGATTCCCAGCAACCATCGACTCTCTGTAAATCTCTGCTCAATTACTTTCCCCTATCATAGGGTTTTATTTTATTCTTGTTAATAATATATTATATAAATTTTAAAACTAAAAATCAAGTCTTATCAACTTTTTTGCTAAAGAATAAAATATTCGTGTAACCGACCATCATGACTTAGTTAGAGATGACAAGGAACTATAATATTATTACTTTGTACTGCTACAATGTTTTACCTAACACTTCAACTTCATGATAGTTTACCAAATACATATAGAGCTCTAATAACAATCCACCATAAGAGAGCTCACCCATTTTGTCCAACTTTCAAGTTACTTACAGCTATCATCTTGACTACCAAATTCATTTCTATTATCTTCAATATTTAAAAGGTCTAATGAGGCGACTATCCGATCTATCTCCAAAATTTTCTGCGACAACGAGATCCTACCCGAACAAGTCTCAATTATAGGTTCATTTGCTGCAACACATTCTTCTAAATGTTTTACCAAATTAGGTTTATACATAATTTTCTAATAATAGCAATTTATCTTCGGGTATAATTAATCAAAATCCGTTAAAATATTTCTTTTTTCACTTCAATTGGTTTAACTGGATTTACATTTTATTTCGAGAGCATGTCTATATGCTTAATAAGTGCATCTTATATTCTAAGTATACTTCTATTATTTATTTCGACTCCTGTTATTTTTACCAACCACGTTCTTGAAGTCTATCATTTCCCTCTAAATTAGACACATTAATTCCAACCATTGCTTCCCCTAAACCAGCAGATACTTTCGCTAAAGTATCATAGTTATCATAATTCAAGGTAGCTTCAACAATTGCTTTCGCTCTTTTTTCAGGATCGCCAGATTTAAAAATACCTGATCCTACAAATACACCATCAGATCCTAGTTGCATCATTAATGCTGCATCTGCGGGCGTTGCTACACCACCTGCTGCAAAATTAACTACAGGTAACCTTCCTAGTTGTTTCACTTCTTTTAATAGCTCATATGGAGCTCCTAAATTTTTAGCTTCAGTCATAAGCTCATCATCTGGCATATTTTTCACCTTTCTTATATCATCCATTACTGTTCTCATATGTTTAACAGCTTCAACTACATTTCCTGTTCCTGCTTCTCCTTTGGTTCGCATCATTTTTGCACCTTCTCCAATTCTTCTTAAGGCTTCCCCTAGATTTCTTGCTCCGCATACAAAAGGTACAGTAAATTTGTTTTTGTCAATATGATAAAAGTCATCAGCAGGAGTTAATACTTCACTTTCATCTATATAGTCTACGCCTAAACTTTCTAAAATTCTAGCTTCAACAAAATGACCTATCCGTGCTTTTGCCATAACCGGAATCGTTACAACATCAATTATATTCTTGATTACTTCTGGATCTGCCATTCTAGCAACACCGCCACCAGCTCTTATGTCGGCTGGTACTTTTTCTAGTGCCATAACAGCTACTGCCCCAGCTTCTTGCGCAATTTTAGCTTGTTCAGGTGTTGTAACATCCATGATCACCCCACCCTTTTGCATTTGATCCATTCCTTTTTTTGCTGTTTCACTTCCTTTTTTCATATCTAATCCCCCTTCAATGCTAATCTTATTAGCATAATAGATTTAGGATGATTCCAACTTAAATTTTACTACAATAATCATACCTTCACAAGTTTAAGATAACTTACTGAAATTCCGTTAAATTTTTATCCTTCTCTTTTTGATGATTAATTGCCAATTCTACTAATTCACTTAATAATTTAGAATACGGTATCCCTGAATTTTTCCAAAGTTTTGGATACATACTTATCTCCGTAAAACCTGGCATAGTGTTTAACTCGTTGATATATACTTCTTGCGTCTCTTCTAATACAAAAAAGTCAACTCTACATAATCCACGGCATTCGAGAGCTTGATAAGCAGCAATTCCTGCTTTTTGTAAGCTAGACGCTAAGTTTTCTGATATTGAAGCAGGTATTAACAACTCACTACGATCATTTAGATACTTTGATTCATAATCATAGAATTCATTTGCAGGAATTATTTCCCCGGTAATAGAGGCTTTGGGATATTGATTACCTAAAATACTAATCTCAATTTCTTTACCAGGTATATACTCTTCAACTAAACATTTCATATCATAACGAGTTGCTAAATTGATAGCTTCAATCAGTTCACTCCTTTTATTTGCTTTTGAGATTCCTACACTCGATCCCAAATTAGCAGGTTTAACGAACATAGGATATTTAATACTACTTTCAATTTGTTGAATTAACTTAATGTGATTTGATTCCCATTCAAATCTAAAAAAAGATTGATAATTGGCTACTTTTAAACCATAATTTTTTAAAACCTGTTTCATCATCACTTTATCCATAGCTAGTGAAGAACCTAATACTCCAGAACCAACGTATGGAATATCACACAACTCTAAAAAACCTTGAAGAGTACCATCTTCACCATATGTTCCATGTAATACTGGAAAAACTACATCTATATCTGCAAATTTTTCAAAAGGGTCAAGCTTCCATAATCCTTTTTTTGTTGGATCAGGCATCATTGTCACAGAAAAATTTTCTTCAAAACTTTTCCCTTTTTCAAGTTCCTCTAAAGGTTTCTCACCTGATATCCATGTTCCGTCTTTCTTTATCCCAATAGGAATAATCTCAAACTTATTCTTGTCTAAAGCGTATATAACTGATTTAGCAGATTTAAGGCTCACCTCATGTTCCCCTGACTTTCCACCAAAAATTACACCTATTTTTATTTTATGCAATGTTTGCACCTCCAATTGAATTCTCCTTTATTGAATTATCATATGCAATTTACTATATTTGATTTCGTCTTCAACTTGAAAAATTCCTGTAGAAAAATTATTCCGGAGGTAATAACCTCCGGAATAATTTTTCTATTATCCTTTCGAGTCATAAATTTGTTCAATAATTTGCTCTTGGACTTCTTCAGGTACTTGTTGATAATGGCTGAATTCAGTTTTGAATTTTATTCTTCCTTGAGCAATTGATCTTAAATCGATTGCATACCTTTGTACTTCAGCTTTAGGCACATAAGCTTTAATAATCTGGTTTTCACCAACAAGATCCATCCCTAATATCTTACCTCGCTTACTATCAAGATCTCCAATAACATCACCCATGAACCTTTCTGACACTATAATTTCAATTTCTAATACTGGTTCAAGTAGAACTGGCTCTGCTTTTTGCATCCCTTTTTTAAGGGCATTACTACCAGCCATTTTAAATGCATTTTCCGAGGAATCAACACTATGATAGAAACCATCATATAGGTTGGCCTTGACATCTATAACAGGATATCCTGCTAAAACCCCAGTTTCCATTGCATCTAAAACACCTTTCTCAACTGCAGGAATGTATTGTTTAGGTATAACACTCCAACTATGTTATTCTCAAATTCAAAGTTTTGTCCTTCTTCTAATGGAGAAAACTCAATGAAAACATGGCCATATTGACCTCTACCACCGGACTGTTTTTTATACTTTTCTTCAGCATTAACAGTTTTGTTATTGTTTCTTTATAAGGGATTGTAGGAGTTTTTAACTCAACATCGACTCCATATTTTTTAGTCATTCTACTTATTATAAACTCTAACTGCACTTCCCCCATACCAGATATCAGTGTTTCGTTGGTGTCACTATTTTTTCTAACTTAAGTATCGGATCCTCTTCTAAAAAGTTAGTTAAACTAGTTCTAACCTTTCCTTCTTCTCCTTTGTCTTGAGTTACTAATGAAAAAGATATACTGGATCAGGAAGGTCAGTTTTAGGAAGGAGTATAGGAGTTTTGGGGGCTGATAGAGTTTCACCTGTGGAAGTTTTTTGTAGTTTGCTAACAGCAGCAATATCACCTACGTTAACTTTATTAACTGTTATCTGTTCTTTCCCTTTTAAATAATAAAGTTTACCAATACGTTCTTCAGTTTTTGAGTTAGAATTATGATGCCTTGATGATCTGATAGTTGTCCTGAATATACTCTTAAGTAATTTAATTTACCTACATATGGATCAGCTATAGTCTTAAAAAAAAGCACTGAATGGCTCATCTGGGGAACATGTGATTTTTTTCTCTTTACCTGATGAAACATCAGTTCCAGTAAATGTTTCAGATTTGATCGGACTAGGTATATAATAAGTTAAACAATCCAATAATTGTGAAATACCTATATTGTATAGCTGAACCGCAAAGCACTGGAACAAGTTCACCTAATTTCGTAAACTTTTTAACCCCTGTTATTACTTTTTCTTCAGTTAAGGGTTCACTTTCTAAGTATTTTTCTAACATCTCATCATCACATTCTGCTACCAATTCCATTAATATCTCTCGATATTCTTCTGCTCTTTTTTTATAATCACTTGATATCTCATTTTCACTATTTCCTATTTCATTACTAGTTGGGTAGATAGCTCTCATAGTGACTAAATTAATTATACCTTCAAAGTTTTCCTCACTTCCAATGGGAGTCATAACTGGAGTTACTTGATCACCATACTTTTCACGCAATTGATTTAGTACTTTCTCAAATTTAGCATTTTCTCTATCCACTTTATTATAAATACTAATCTAGGTAATTCAAAATCATTTGCATACTTCCACCTGTTCAGTGCCTACTTGTACCCCAGAAGCAGCACAAACAACCAACAGTGCACCATCTACAATTCTAAGTGAACTCTTTACATCTCCTATGAAATCATAATACCCAGGGGTATCCACAATATTTATTTTTTTATCCTTCCAGGTACATGGAGCAACCGACGTATGAATTGTTATATTAGGTTCTATTTCTTCTTTATCATAATCAGTAGTTGTAGTTCCCTCTTCTACCTTGCCTAATCTGCTTATTTCTCCTGAAGAGTACAATAATGCTTCTGTTAAAGAGGTCCTTTCAGCCCCACCATGAGAGCATACTCCCACATTTCGAATTTGGTTAGGTTGGTAATTTTTCATGACCCCCCCTTAAACAACTTTTAATAGATTAAACCTTATCGCTAAACAAATTCGCTCTAAAACCACGCATCTTTCTTAAATATAAATAATTTTCTGAAAAATTAAGTAATTAAGAATTTGATTTTATCACAGGTAAACTACAATATGATCAAATTAAAATAGGTATGCCTAATTAGGTTTTAAAATAGTTAAATTTATTCAATAATCGTACTATTTTTGGGCCTACTTTAGGGATAAATTCTATTTCAGATGTTGTTACTACTTTTAAAGATAACATTAAAATTGAATATGTAATTACACCAATAATAACTGCCATTAAGGTGGAGAATCTTGTTCCAATAAATTGTATCAAAAACTCATAAGTAAAATATGATATACATCCCATAATAATACTAGCAATTAAAGGCTTTATAATATCTTTATTCACCGAAAATCCAAAATGAATATACTTACGTACATCTTTTAGGTTAAAAGCCGTAGCGACAATATATGACACTAAAGTCCCGATAGCAGCACCTCTGATATTTAGTACAGGTAGTGATGTTAATAAAAAAGTAATTATAAATTTAAAAATAGCACCTTTGAAAAGATTCCTTACAGGAACCATGGTTTTTTCTAATCCTTGTAGTATACCAGTCGTAGCAAACTTAATGATTAAAAATACTACTACTGGAGATAGATAACGTAATGGAATTGATGCTTCTGGATCATTAGGGAAAATTAAGGTTACAATTGGTCCTGCTAAAAATAATAGTCCTATAAAAGAGGGAACTCCAATTATAATAGAAAGGCGTAACGATAAGTTTGCTATAAAATTTAACTTATCCACATCACCTTGTGTATAATTTTCTGAAACAACAGGTACTAAACTCATGGCAAGAGCCATACCAAGAGTCCCCGGAAACATAATTAAAGGATTCGCATATTGAGTAAGATGAGCAAACATAGTAGTAGCTTGATCTTGACTGAAACCAGAATAAATAAGGCGATTTACAACTACTGTTGCGTCAATAAGATTCATGATTGGCATTATTAAGTTACCAATTATTATTGGAAAAGATAAATAAAAAATCTGTTTTATTATCTCAAGGTTTGATCCAAAATTCGGTACCAACTGATCAGTTTTTGGAAACTCAATATTAAAATAGTTCCAACTTAAATAAAGTAATCCAACAAAAGCACCTAAAACATTACCAAAAGCTGCTCCCGCAGCAGCATAAGTTTCACCATAAGGTAATAATAAAAAAGCAAATAGTATTATACCAAAAACTCTAAATAATTGTTCTAATAGCTGACTGACAGCAGTATAAGTCATCTTTCTTAAACCTTGAAAGTACCCTCTAATTGAAGACATCAATGAAACTAATAAAATCGCCGGCGCTACAGCCCTCAAACTTAAATAAGCTCTAGAATCACCAGTGATTCTTTCGGCAAAAAAAGATGCTCCAAAAAATAATATTATAGAGAAAATCAAACCAGTTAATGAAATAGCTATAAAAGCTGTTTTAAATACTTTTAATGCATTCTTATAATTGTTAACAGCTATCTCATTACTTATTAGTTTTGAAATTGCAACAGGAATACCCGCCATAGATACTGTTAAGAGTATAGTATAAACGGAATAAGCCATACCATATAGACCCATAGCTTTAGTACCAATCATATTGGGTAAAATTAATCTATATATAAGTCCAAAAACTTTAGCAATTAACATACCTACACTTAAAGCTGCAGTACCTTTTACTAAAGAATCTTTTTGCATTAAATTCACCTACTATAAAAGTTTTTTACTTAAAATATTATTCCAAAATAAAGTTGTTTTACTCATGTTTATAAACACAAAAAAAGCCCGGCGAAGACCTACTCTCCCAGGAGCTTTCGCTCCCAGTACCATAGGCGCAGGAGGGCTTAACTGCTGTGTTCGGCATGGTAACAGGTGTATCCCCTCCGCTATTTTCACCGGGCTAGAAATCAAATAT